>CAIVQM010000356.1 GCA_903908025.1 uncultured bacterium | reverse complement strand
GAGTTCGATGTCCCGGTCAGCCAGTAGAGCATGACGTTCGTGAGCATCAGGTCGCGATCCACGGCGTCCTCCGGGCGGTCGGGCGCGCCCGTCCAGTCCTTGAACTTCTCCACGATCCAGGCGAGCTGCCCGACCGGCGAGTCCGTCAGGGCGTACGACAGCGTCTGCGGCCGCTGCCCCTGCACCTTCATGTAGCCGTTCAGCTCGGCGGCGAACCTGTCAAAGTCGGCCAGGCGATCGCGCTCGTCGTCGGTGAAGCTGCTCGGGTCCTCGTCGGGCTCAGGGAGCGAGCGCAGCAGCGTCGTATGCAGACCGAGCACGTGGTCGGGATCCGCGTCACCCAGGTAGAGGGCGATGCGCGAGCCCCAGTCGGTCCCGTGGGCCAGGTACGCGTCGTAGCCCAGCCGACGCATCAGCTCGGGATACGCCTCGGCGATCCGCCACGCATGCCATCCCGTCTCGGTCGTCGGCCCGGAGAACCCGAACCCCGGCATCGACGGCACCACCAGATGGAACGCCTCACGCGGATCCCCGCCGTGAGCCGCCGGATCGCTGAGCGGCCCCATCACCTCGAGGAACTCCACGACCGACCCCGGCCAGCCATGCAGAAGAAGGAGCGGCACCGCATCCGGCTCGGGCGAGCGCACGTGGAAGAAGTGGATGTTCGCACCGTCGATCGTGGTCATGAACTGCGGGAACGCGTTCAGCCGCGCCTCGTGAACCCGCCAGTCATACGCATGACGCCAGTACGACGCCAGCTCCTTGCAGTAGTCCAGAGGGACCCCGTACGACCAGCCCACGCCGGGCAGCTCGTCCGGCCAGCGGGTGCGATCCAGCCGAAACCGCAGATCCTCGAGGTCCTCCTCCGGCACCGCGATCGAGAAGCGCGAGATGGCACCAGTGTCCGACGCGTTCACATACGCCTCCAAATAGAGCCTGCGACCCGGCACCATATGCCGTGCCCCCACACCGGTCAAGAAAGCGCGGAGGCGTAGGTCACACCCGCTGAATCGAGCCGCGTCGGTCAGTTCTACGGACTCCGTTACACCTGGCAGGACACAGGGACCTCATCGCGATCGATTCCGAGTTCGGCGAGACACAGCCGCCACCCAGCACTCCTCATCGTGGATGACACGGCAGGTAGTGTCCGTTGATGGTGGCTCCACCGCATCGCATAGCCGATGCCTCCTCTTTGCACGAAGGGCACCGACATGACGCGACCATTCCGCTTCGCCGTCCAGGCCGGCTACTCCACATCGCGGGCCGACTGGGTCGATCTCGCCCGTAGGGTCGAGGATCTCGGGTACTCGGCCCTTCACGTCGCCGACCACTATCTCGGGCCAGGGACGATGATCGAGCGGACCGGGAATCGGGTTCAGATGATGGCGTGCCTGCCTGCCATGACGGCCGCGGCGATGGCGACGTCAACCTTGCGAATCGGCTCGCGCATGGCCTGCGTGAGCTACCACCTTCCGGCGATCCTCGCCAGCGAGATGGCGACGATCGATGTCCTGTCCGATGGCCGACTGGAGATCGGACTGGGAGCGGGATGGCTGGCAGAAGAGTATGAGGCGCTGGGCATCCAGTTGGAGCCCCCGCAGCGACGGATCCAGCTGCTCCGCGAGACCGTGGAATTCATGAAGATGGCCTACGGGAGCGAGGAGGAAGTCGACTACCAGGGCGAGTACGTCCGTGCTCACGGCTACGTCGCCACACCCCGACCGATCCAGCGGCCTGGCCCGCCCCTCATGATCGGTGGGGGAGCGCCGATGGTACTGGGCCTGGCGGGCGAACTCGCCGACATCGTCAGCCTCAAATTCGACAAGGGCGCCGCCGCCGGTGGGGCAGGCGGCACGCCAGCGTCGATCGAGGTCGAGACCCGGAAGAAGATCGCGTGGATCATGGATGGCGCGGGGGACCGGTTCGACCAGATCGAACTTGAGACGGCCATGTACTTCGTCTCGATCGATGGAGTTTCCGAGATCACCTCCGGCGCTGTCATGGCGAAAGCCGGAATGAGTCATGAGCAGCTGTCGGCATCCCCGCACGGAGCCGTAGGGAGCGTCAACGAGGTGTGCGAGCAGTTGCTCAGGCGCCGCGAGGAGTATGGCTTCTCCTACATCACCGTCGGCACCGCCCACCTTGATGTATTCGCAAGTATCGTCGCGAGGCTGTCGGGCACATGAGCGGACCCGTCCGGACTGAGCAGGGAGTTCTTGAGTCCGCACACTTTCGGGTGTTGCAGAGAGCCTGAGGGGCGCCAACATGAAGGTGGGTGCGATCTATCCGCAGAACGAGATGCACGGTGATCCTGCCGCGCTGCACGATATTGGCCGGGCGGTTGAAGGACTCGGATACGACAGCCTGCTCTTCTTCGACCACGTGGTAGGCGCGGATCGGGCGAATCGTGAGCCTCCGTTGTGGGGTCCCTACGACGAGTCGGATTCCTTCCACGACCCGTTCGTGGCCTTCGGATATCTCGCCGCCATAACCTCGCGGATCGAGCTCGCGACCGGCGTACTGATTCTGCCGCAACGGCAGACGGTCCTTGTGGCGCAGCAGGCCGCGGATGCCGATCTGATGTCAGGCGGACGACTGCGCCTCGGGGTCGGAACGGGGTGGAACTGGGTCGAGTACGACGCGCTGAACGAGGAGTTCGCCACGCGCGGTCCACGCCTCGACGAGCAGATCACGCTGCTTCGCGAACTATGGGAGAAGCCGATCGTCTCGTTCAAGGGTGACTTCCACGAACTTGAGCGCTGCTGCGTCAATCCGCGCCCCGCGAGGGCGATCCCCATCTGGGTCGGCGGTTTCAGCGAGCCCGCGTTCCGGAGGGGTGCTCGATTCGGCGATGGATTCACCTTCGCCGCGGACTTCGACGACTGCCTGGATGGCATGGCGCGCGTGCGCGAGCTCCTTGTCGAGAATGGTCGCGAGGAGGGGGAGTTCGGGTTCGAGGTGACGCTCAACCGGGCACGCGATGTCGAGACCGTCGTCGCGTTGGCCGTGCGCTGGCAGGAGGCCGGCGGAACCGGGGTCTCGGTCTATTCCGAGAAGATCGGTCGTGACTCGGCAGCCGGACACATCGCCTACCTGGACACCGTGAAGGTAGCTCTCCAGAGCGAACTCGGCTCCTGATCCATCGACGTCGCGGGGTGTCCTGCATCAAGGGCTACTCGCCATTCGCCGATGGGGGCTAGCCTGCGTTGCACCTACGGCTCCTCCGCTGGCACGAGAGGCACTCCAGTGACCCGACCCTTCCGCTTCGCCGTCCAGGCGTACACCTGCACGACCAGGTCGGAGTGGGTGGATCTGGCTCGCAAGGTTGAGGACCTCGGATTCTCGACGCTGCACGTGGCCGATCATTACCTCGGCTCCGGGACGATGATCGAGGGCACTGGTCATCCAGTGCAGAAGATGGCGTGTGTGCCGGCCATGACGGCAGCGGCGATGGTGACGACGACCCTGCGGGTGGGCTCGCGGCTGGCCTGCGTCAGCTACCACGAGCCGACGGTCCTCACGAGCGAGATGGCGACGATCGACGTCCTCTCGGAGGGACGCCTGGAGATCGGCCTTGGCGCGGGATGGCTTGTCAACGAGTACTCCGCAATCGGCATCCCCTTCGAGACCGCCGGGCGTCGCATTCAGAAGCTTCGCGAGACGGCGGAGTTCATGACGATGGCCTACTCGAGAGGCGAGGAAGTGGACTACCGGGGCGACTTTGTCCGGGCCTACGGCTACGTGGCAACCCCGCGTCCGATTCAGCGTCCGCGGCCCCCGCTGATGATCGGAGGGGGAGCACCGAAGGTGCTCCGCCTCGCGGGCGAGCTCGCCGACATCGTCAGCGTGAACTTCAACAATCGCTCGGGCGTGTTCGGTCCCGACTGCATCTCGTCGGCGACCGAAGCAGAGACGCGCAGGAAGGTCGATTGGATCAGGCAGGGTGCCGGGGAACGGTTCGATCAGCTCGAGCTTGAGACGGGGGTCTACTTCATCTCCGTTGACGGACGGTCGGAGATCACCCCGGACGACCTGATGGAGCGCACCGGAATGGACAGGGCGCAGTTGCGCGACTGCCCGCACGCAGCCGCGGGAAGCGTCGACGATGTATGCGAGCAGTTGATCGGGAACCGTGCGGAGTATGGGTTCTCGTACATCACGGTCGGCTTGGCCCACGTCGATGACTTCGCACCGATAGTCGCGAGGCTGGCCGGAGCGTGACCGACGGTCATTCCTCGGCGTTCACGCCTCTGCGGCGACTCCCTATGAGGAATCGGTCCGTGTGACGAACGCCACGGTCGCCGTGGCGGGGGCTGTTCCGGTGAGTGTCGCCGATCCGTTGACACCTTCTCGAGCCACCGATACGCTCCACGAAGG
>CAIVQM010000355.1 GCA_903908025.1 uncultured bacterium | reverse complement strand
TCGCCTCTTACCGGCGCGTCCTGGAGTTGCAGCCGGATCGGCCGGCCGCCCAATGGAATCTGGGCCTGCTGCTGCACGCCTCGGGCGAGCGCGATGAGGCAGTCTCACTCCTCCAGCAGGCTGTCGGCCTCGACCCCACCCTCGCCTCCCGGTTACCGGAAGGGATCGACCTTGGATAGCGCACGGCACGCCTCCCCACCTCACCCGCGCCCCGAGGCGGTCCGATGAACCTCCTGATGGCTTACGTGGTTGCCCCGCTCTTCCTCGCGGCGATCCTGCTCGGGGCCGGGCTGCTCGTTGCCTCGTCCCAGCGCATCCTTCGAATCGGCCCGGTAACGGCCCCCATCGGGCTCTCACTGGTCGTACTCCTCGGGACCGTAACGACGTTCTCAGCAACGACGGCGCCCTACACAACCGCCGCCCTGTGCCTCGTCGCGGTTGCTGGCCTCGTCGTGTCCGCCCTCCGCGGCCGACACGACATTCGCGTCGGCCTCAGGCGACTCGATCCCTGGCCGGCCATCGTCGCGCTGACGTCGTTCGCCAGTTTCGCCGCCCCGGTCGCGATGAGCGGTCAGACCTCCTGGGCCGGCTGGGTCAAACTCGACGACAGCGCATCCTGGCTGGCCTTCACCGACCGGCTCATGGCAGCTGGCAAGACGATGCCAGAACCCGTCACATCGACGTTCGAACGCCTCATCGACGTCAACTTCCGTGGCACCGGGGGCGCGCCCTACCCGACCGGGGCATTCCCTCCGCTCGGCGTGATGTCCCAACTCACGGGCGTCGATATTGCCTGGCTGCTCCACCCTTACATGTGCGTGCTCGGCGCACTGCTCGCCTTGGCCACCTTTCACCTGCTTCGCACGCTCGTCTCCCCGCGTTGGCTTCGCGCCCTGGTCAGCATCATCGCCGCGCAGGCGGCCACCGTCTTCGCCTACGTCCTGTGGGGCGGGCTGAAGGAGATCCTGCTGCCCGTGCTGCTCGCCGTGCTGAGCGTCACGGCCGTCCAAGCGACCCGACGTGGTTCGACGTGGCGTGCGCTGCTGCCTCCCGGGGTCGCGGCGCTCGCCTTTCTCACCGTCACCGGGTCATCGGGTGCGGGTTACGTGGGGCCGGTGCTCGTCGCTGCCGTTCTGCTCGGGTGGATCATCCGACGCCCGTACTCGGGTGCGATCGCGGCCTCCGCCGTCACCGCCGGGCTCGCAACGGGGGCCGTGCTCCTCGCACTGGGGGCCATGCCCGCGCGTCTGGCCCTCGTTCCCGAGATTCCCGACATCGGCAATCTCGTTGGACCACTCAACCCATGGCAGGCCACGGGCGTGTGGCTTGCGGCCGACTTCCGGTTCCCCACCGAGCAACCCCTCGTCACCGGCATCGGGGCGGCCGTTGTCGCCGTCTTCGCCATTCTCGGTTTCGTCATCGCCGTGCGCCACCGGTCGTGGGCGCTGCCCTTCTATACCGGCTCAGCCGTGGTCGTCCTTGCCTACTCGCAGTTCTCCGGCGGGGCCTGGCTTGCCGGGAAGGCCACAGCCGTCGCGTCGCCCGCGATCCTGGCCTGCGCATTCGCCGGTGCCGGGTGGCTCCTGGCGATGCGCCCGAGCAACCACACCGCATCCACGACCCGCACGGTGGGCCGTGTTCTCGGCGCATCTGCCGTGGCCATCATCGTTCTCGGCGTGCTCTGGTCGAACACGCTGGCATACAAGGCCGTATGGCTCGCACCCGTATCCCAGCAAACCGAACTGGAGGTCATCGGGCACGCGTTCGCCGGTCAGGGCCCGGCCCTCATGACCGACTTCTCGACATTCGGCGGCCGGCACTTCCTTCGCGATCTCGACACCGAGGTCGCTGCCGAACTCCGCGTGAACCAGATCCCACTCCGTGATGGCACGATCGGACAGAAGGGACAGTCCTTCGACGTCAGCGCCTTCCCCCCCTCGACGCTCGAGCAGTACCCGTTGCTCGTCTTGCGCCGATCACCCACCGGCACACGTCCGCCTGCGACCTACGAACTGGTACGCCCGGGTGTCTACTACGACGTCTGGCGTCGGACGGCTGGCACCCCCGACACCGAGGCCGATGTGCCCCTGACTGGCTTGTTTGGCGTTGCACCCGAATCGGCCTGTGCCGCGATCACCGAACTCGCGGCAAGTGCACCCCCCGGCAGCACGCTCGTCGCGGCGCCACGGATCCCTGCGACCGTCCTGCCGCTCACGGCCGAAATCCTGCCCGCCGGGTGGACTGCAGATGCCAGCGGTGAGGCCGTCTTCCCGTCGGACGCCGGCAGGGTCGACGTGCCGTTCGCGGTCACTGCGCCTGGGACCTACGAGCTGTGGATCGGCGGTTCCTACCCTGGCAGACTGAGCGCATCAGTCGACGGCCTGACAGTGACTGCCGCGGCCAGCATGGTGGAACCTGGCGGCTCCCTATCGACGTCACTTGGCACGATCGGTCTGACGCCGGGTTCACACGTCGTGACCCTCGACTACGCCAAACCGTGGTGGCTGCCCGGCACGGAGAGTGGGCCCTTCCCCATCGGTCCGGTCTACCTCACCGATGCGAATGCAGACCGTTCACTCGTCAGTGTCCCCGTCACCCAGGCGGCCGACCTCTGTGAACGAGATCTGGAGTGGGTGTCACTCGCCGCAGCAAGCTAATCGGGCATCACCGAGTGTTGCCGCCATCCCGGGATTGCCACCGCCACCGCCAATCCCACCAGTGGAACGGCTGCTACCCCGCACAGCACCCCGTAGGACGACACGAGGACGACGATGCCCGCCACCGCTCCCCCGAGCGCACCTGCCGCGTTCATCGTGAGGTCCGACAGGCCCTGGACGGCGGGCCGCTCGACCGGTTGCACCTCGTCGGTGACCATGGTCGAGCCGGCGATCAGGGTGCACGACCACCCGAGCCCGAGCAGGAACAGTCCGATCCCCAGTTGCACGACGCTGTCGCCCGGCGCCGTACCCGAGACCACGCATGCGAGCACGAGGATCGCGATACCCGCCACGACCACCGGTATCCGGCCGGCGCGGTCGACGAACCAGCCGACGACGGGTGAGAAGGCATACATGCCAGCGACATGCACGCTGATGACCAGACCGATCAGTTGCAGCGTCACGTCGACATGGGCCATATGCACAGGCGTCATGACCATGACCATCACCATCACAACGTGGCCGATCGCGATCACTGTGATGCCGAGAATCGCTCGCGGCCGGCCCCGAAGATGCTCGATGCCGTCGCGCAGCCGCGGCCGGGCCGACGTGTCGCCGCGAGCCTCTCGGTGCGCGATCGACGTCAGATAGGGGTCGGGCCGCAGGAACACCGTCAGGATCAGCGCGGCCGCGACGAGACAGCCGGCAGCCACCACGTACGGTCCCGACAGTTGCGGGAGGCCAAGCGCCATGCCCAACTGCCCCGAGGCATTGAGCAGGTTGGGGCCGAGGACCGCGCCGACCGTGCCGGCCCACACGACCCAGGACAGGGCCTGCGCGCGACGGTCCTCGGGCGCGAGATCGGTTGCCGCGTAACGCGCCTGGTAGCTGGAGGCCGACGCCACCCCGACGAAGAAGCAGCCGAGCAGCACGAACGGCAGGCTCCGGTGCACGGCTGCGAAGACCACGATGACGGCGCCCATCGCGCCGAGTGCGTACCCGGTCGCCAGCGCCACGCGCCGCCCGCGACTCAGCGCAATGCGTGCGAGGGGCAGCGCCAGCACCGCAGCACCGAGCACCCCGGCCGTCTGCGCGAACCCGGCAGCGGCCTCACTGTCGGCGACGGATGCAGCGATGAGCGAGCCGGCAGCTACCGAACCCGCGACGGCGATCCCGCTGAATACCGAGCCGACCGACAGCACCCGGACGGTGTTGCGCTGGATGTGCGCCGCCTCGGCGAGGTGGGCGGCCTCCAGGTCGCTGGCAGCCGTCACGCTGGGCCGTGCTGCCCGTGGCCCAGCCGAGCTCCCACAGCCGCGCGCACCGCGGCCTCGTCACGCGGGAGTCCCAGCTCCGCGAAGGCATCGATCAGCACCTCGGGATGCCCGTCCCACTCGTCGTAGTCGAGCAGGACCGCACGTCCGGGGCCGAGCATGCGGGTGAGGTCCGCGGTGGCATCGGCCAGCCACGCACGCGTCGTCGTCAGCACCTCGCGCGCATTCGCGTTGTCGGGCCACCATCCGCTGCGGGCCGCGTCCTGCGGGTCGCGCACATTGATCACATAGGCGATTCCCGGGAACAGCTTGTCCAGGAAGAGCAGGTAGTTCAGCAGGTCGTCGTAGCCAGCGAAGTGGCCCGGCTCGTATCGGACCTCCTTGAAGCCGATCCACGTCGTGTCGTCGCGCGGACGCAGAACCGTGGACAGCACGTGCTGGCGCAGATCGGTGACCACGGCGGAGGGGTCCAGGCGCGCGGACCCGAACCACGGGTGGGTGGGCTTGCCGGCGTGATGTCGGTCGGCGGTCTCGGCGAGGGCCTGCACGTACGCGTTCAGGCCACGCAGGGCCGAGTAGTTCTCCCCGCGGATCATGACCCCAGGCAGCGCGTTCAGCGCTGACTGCAGGACCGTGCTGCCCGTCCGACCGTAGGTGACGACCGTGAGATACCGCAGGTCATCTTTCGCCGCCTTCACCGCAGCACTCCGGGGACCTCCGTGGTGGCACACACCGCGCGCCAGATGTCCTTGGTGTCTACTCCCGACGCAATCGCATCATCGACCGTGACGCCGAGGGGCGTGAGGACGATGTCGTGCGCCCACGACCGTGCATACGAGGGCCCGAAGACCTCGTCCATCCGTTCCCAGAAATCCATCAGGCGCACGGACGGCAGTCTGCCCCATCCAGCATGATCAGGTGATGACCACGTCCGCACCAACCCGCCGACAGGCCCCCCTGGTGCCCCCGCAGCACGGTGCATGGGCCTTCCTCGGGCTGCCGGTTGCCGTCGCCGTCACGGTGTCGCCGTGGTCGGCCCTGCTGCTGCTGCTCGCCGTGACCTGGGTCGCGGCCTATCCCGCGTCGTACTTCCTGCTCGCCTTAGTCCGCGACCGATCTTCGCGGCACCCAGACCCGGCACGCTTCAGGCGGCCACTCACGGTCTGGTGGGCCATCGCGCTCGCCAGCGGATTCACGCTGCTCGTGTTCCGGCCGTGGCTGGTATCGGTCGGCCTCATCTACGCGGCAAGCTTTCTGGTGAACCTCGCATTCGCCCGCCGGCGCGACGAGCGTGCCCTCCTCAACGATCTGGTCTTCATCGTGCAGTGCACGGCCATGGTCGTGGTCACGTGGGCCGTAGCGGCGGGTCAGCGATCGATCCTCCCGCCGCCGCTTGCAGACGTCCCGACCCATGTGTGGGTGCTGACCGTCGCCGTCGGACTCGTGCTCATCGGCTCGACCCTGCATGTGAAGTCGCTCATCCGTGAGCGTGCGCATCCCGCGTTCGCCCGGAACTCACGAGTGTTCGCGGCCCTGTCCCTCGCTGGCTCGCTGGCCCTCGCCCACTGGTGGGGACTACCCGCGGGAGCACCGCTTGCCGTGCCCTACGGCTGGCTCGCCGCGCGCTCGTTCGCCATGCGCAGCCCGGCTCCGCGGCCAGGCATCATCGGCATGATCGAGCTCGCGGGATTTGTGCTGCTCGTGGCTGCCGCTGCTGTGGCCCAGGCCTGGTCTCAGACGGGCGAGTAGAACGGGCGAACCGACTCCGCCACGGCGACCTGCGAGCTCACGGACGCCAGTACATCGGACAGCGACACCTCGAGGGCGCCGCAGATGGCGGCCAGCAGCTCACTGGAAGCCTCCTTGTGGCCCCGCTCCACCTCGGAAAGGTAACCGAGCGACACCGCTGCGGCCCCCGAGACATCGCGGAGCGTACGGCCCTGATCCTGACGACGGCGACGGAGCTCGTCGCCGATGACCTGACGAAGCACGATCATGACGTCACCTCTCCTCGTTGCCGTGACTGCGAAGGCTACCCCTGTCGGACGCGACGCGCCCGGCCGTGGTTCCTGACTCGGTCAAACCGCCGCCTTGCCACGGTTATTCCCGGACACCTGTGCACCAGGTGCCCCATCGGGCCCCTTCGCCCCTAAGACCCCGTCAGCAGGTCGCTGACCAGCCCCCAGCATGCCTCGACCGTCTGACACCGGATCTGGGCCCGATCGCCCGTCAGGGACAGGTGCGCAGACCGAACGCCCCCCGCTCCGGCAGCAGCTATCCACACGGAGCCCACCGGCTGACCATCATGCGATTCCGGGCCAGCCACCCCGGTGGTGCCGATGCCGATGTCGGCCCCGAGCACTCGTGCCGCCCCCTGGGCCATCGCTACCGCCACCGCCCGGCTCACGATGCCCTGGTCCAGTGCACTAGCCGAAACGCCCAGCAGGGCCGTCTTGACGTCGGCCTGGTAGGCCACGACCCCACCGCGCAGGACCGCGGAACAGCCCGGCACCTCGGCCAGGGTGCCCGCCACGAGCCCCGCCGTGATCGACTCCCCGGTCGCGATCGTCAGGCCCCGATCAACCAGCAGCGGCACGATGTCCGAGGCCGAGGTCGCCTCAGCCACGGTGCACGCCAAGGTTGCTGCGGGTGGGCACGGGCTGGCGGCGCAGCCGCACGGCCCGCACGACGTAGTCCAGCCCCGTCGCAATGGTCAGGACAAGTGCGATGCCCATGACGACGGCACTCACCGTGGACCACCATGGCAGCGGCACATCGGCGAGGTACATGGCAATGGCCACCGTCTGTGCGAGGGTCTTGAGCTTGCCCCCCCGGCTGGCCGGGATGACCCCATGCTCGATCACCCAGAACCGCAGGAGGGTCACCCCCACCTCGCGCACGAGGATGATGCCGGTGACCCACCATGACAGGTCACCGAGAAGTGACAGTCCGATCAGGGCCACCCCTGTCAGCGCCTTGTCGGCGATGGGATCAGCGACCTTGCCGAAGGTGGTGACGAGTCCGTAGCGGCGCGCAATCGCGCCGTCCATCAGATCGGTGATCGACGCGAGGATGAACACGATCGCCGCAGCGTCGCGCGCTGGCCCGAGGGCTCCATCATCGACTGCGAGAAGCAGCGCAAGCACAGGGACGCACAGCACGCGCAGCATGGTGAGCGCGTTTGGGAGATTCACCAGCGGCGCATCGCCGACGGGGTCAGCGGCGCGGTCCGGGATCGGCGGCTTCATC
>CAIVQM010000354.1 GCA_903908025.1 uncultured bacterium | reverse complement strand
GGCGCTCGGAGAACTCGCTCATGTCGAGTGCGATGAGCGCGTCCTCGTCGCCGAACAGGAACTCGGCGAGCGTCTTGCTGAGCTCGGTCTTGCCGACGCCCGAAGGCCCGGCGAAGATGAACGAGCCCGAGGGACGCTTCGGGTCCTTGAGCCCGGCGCGCGTGCGGCGGATCGACTTGGACAGCGCCTTGATGGCCTGCTCCTGGCCGATGACGCGCTTGTGCAGCTCTTCCTCCATGCGCAGCAGGCGGGCGATGTCGTCCTCGGTGAGATCCGAAACCGGGATGCCCGTCATCAGGGCGAGCACCTCACCAATGAGCCGCTCGTCGACCTCGGCCACGACGTCGAGATCGCCTGCCTTCCACTCGCGCTCACGCTCGACCTTCTCGGCGAGCAGCTTCTTCTCCTGGTCGCGGAGTGCCGCGGCCTTCTCGAAGTCCTGCCCGTCGATGGCCGACTCCTTCTCACGCCGCACATTGGCGATGCGCTCGTCGAACTCACGCAGGTCCGGCGGTGCCGTCATGCGACGGATGCGCAGGCGTGAGCCGGCCTCGTCGATGAGGTCGATGGCCTTGTCGGGCAGGTGGCGATCGGAGATGTAGCGATCGGACAGGCGAGCGGCAGCCTCGAGGGCGCCGTCGGTGATCGAGACGCGGTGGTGCGACTCGTAGCGATCGCGCAGGCCCTTGAGGATCTCGACCGTGTGCGGGACATCCGGAGCCTGCACCTGGATGGGCGCGAATCGCCGCTCGAGGGCCGCGTCCTTCTCGACGTACTTGCGGTACTCGTCGAGCGTGGTTGCGCCGATCGTCTGGAGCTCGCCTCGAGCCAGCATCGGCTTGAGAATGCTGGCCGCATCGATGGCGCCCTCAGCGGCACCAGCACCGACCAAGGTGTGGAGCTCGTCGATGAACAGGATGATGTCGCCGCGCGTGCGGATCTCCTTGAGCACCTTCTTCAGGCGCTCCTCGAAGTCACCGCGGTAACGGCTGCCGGCGACGAGTGCGCCGAGGTCAAGCGTGTAGAGCTGCTTGTCCTTCAGCGTCTCGGGCACCTCGCCCTTGATGATGTTCTGCGCGAGGCCCTCGACGATGGCGGTCTTGCCGACGCCGGGCTCGCCGATCAGGACAGGGTTGTTCTTGGTTCGGCGCGACAGGACCTGCATCACGCGCTCGATCTCCTTCTCGCGCCCGATGACCGGGTCGAGCTTGCCCTCGCGGGCCGCGGCGGTGAGGTTTCGGCCGAACTGGTCGAGCACGAGCGACGTCGACGGCGTGCCCTCGGCAGGGCCACTGCCGGCTGCAGCCGGCTCCTTGCCCTGGTAGCCACTGAGCAGCTGGATGACCTGCTGGCGCACCTTGTTGAGGTCGGCGCCGAGCTTGACGAGCACCTGGGCGGCGACGCCCTCGCCCTCGAGGATCAGGCCGAGCAGGATGTGCTCGGTGCCGATGTAGTTATGGCCGAGCTGCAGCGCCTCGCGCAGGCTCAGCTCGAGGACCTTCTTGGCACGCGGGGTGAAGGGGATATGACCGCTCGGGGCCTGCTGGCCCTGCCCGATGATCTCCTCGACCTGCTGTCGCACGGCATCCAGCGAGATGCCCAGGCTCTCGAGCGCCTTTGCGGCGACGCCCTCGCCCTCATGGATGAGGCCAAGCAGGATGTGCTCGGTGCCGATGTAGTTGTGGTTGAGCATGCGCGCCTCTTCCTGCGCCAGCACCACAACCCGTCGGGCCCGATCGGTGAACCTCTCGAACATCCCTGCGCTCCGTTCCTCACCCGCTCTTGGGTGAATGCTAACTGCGTGGGGATCGCCCCCTGTCACCATCCAACCCTGCCGCCCCCATGGGTGTTCCGCATCTCTTCCGCATCCGCTAAGCCCACCGCGAACACGGCCCCCCATCCGTTTCTCCCGCAATGCGGGACAAACGGCGAGAAACAGCCCCCAACAGGCCCATCCTCGCCATTTGTCCCGGTCGCGTCGAGGGGTCAGCCGGTGACGCGGGCGCCTACCACGGGGCCCTGTGCCCGACGAACCGTCCGGCACACGCCCGACGCGGACAAGGCGATCGCAATATCCAGGGCATGCTCCTCATCGCGCGCGATGAAGGCGCAGGTCGGGCCGCTGCCCGAGACGATCCCCCCGAGGGCACCGAAGTCCTCCCCCACCTCAAGCACCTGCCGCAGCGCCGGTCGAAGCGCCAGGGCGGCTCCCTGCAGATCGTTGTGAATGGCCTTGCCCAGCAGCACGGCGTCACCCGCGCGCACCGCCTGCATGAGCATGTCGGAGACATACGGGTCCGGGACCGAGCGCGCACCCCGCAGGCGGTCGCATTCGGCGTAGACCGCCGGGGTGGACAGCCCCAGCTCAGCCACGGCGAATACCCAGTGAAAGGTGCCGCGAGACAGAACGGGGGTGAGGTTCTCACCGCGCCCGGTGCCGATCGCCGTGCCACCGTGCAGGGCAAAGGGCACATCGGAGCCGAGCTCGGCGGCCATGGCCATGAGCTCCTCACGCGGCGTCGACAGCCGCCACAGCGTGTCGCAGGCCAGCAGCGTCGCCGCCGCATCCGCACTGCCACCGGCCATGCCCCCGGCAACCGGGATCGCCTTGTGGATGTGGATGTCGACGGCCGCAACCATGCCCGCATGCTCCGCCAGCAGCCGCGCTGCACGGTGGGCCAGGTTGTCCGCCCCCAGCGGGAGCTCCCCTTCGCCCTCACCGGAGATCGTCAGCGTGATGCCATCGCGGCCGGCCGAGCGAACGACAACCTCATCGAAGAGCCCGACCGCCTGGAAGACGGTGGCGAGCTCGTGGAAGCCGTCGGCGCGCGGTGCCCCGACGGACAACTGGAGGTTCACCTTCGCCGGGACCCGGACGGTGACCGAGGACGTCGTCACTCCTGAAGGCTATGCGGATTCTGGGGTGGAAGCGCGGCCGTCGGCCAACGCATCAGCCACCCGGGCGAATGCCGCAATGTCGAGTTGCTCACCGCGGAGGGAAGGATCGACGCCAGCGGCCCGGAGCGCCTGCTCCGCGATCGCGGCCGAGCCGGCATGCGTCGCCAGGGCGGATCTCAGCATCTTGCGGCGCTGAGAGAAGGCCGCATCGACCACGGCGAACGTCGCCTCGCGGCCGGCGGATGACTCCGGCGGCTCACGTCGCGTCATCCGGACCAGTCCGGAATCGACGTGCGGCACGGGCCAGAAGACGGTCGTGCCGATGCTGCCCGCGTCCTCGACGTCGCAGTACCAGCGGGCCTTGACACTTGGGACGCCGTAGACCCGACTGCCTGGCCCGGCGGCGAGTCGATCGGCCACCTCCTTCTGCACCATCACCAGCACCGAGCCGATGGTGGGCACCGTGTGGAGCAGGTGCAGCACGACAGGGACGGCGACGTTGTAGGGGAGGTTGGCTACGAGGGTGGTGGGCTGCGCCGGGAACTCGGCGATGCGCATCGCGTCGCCGAGAACGACATCGAGCCGATCCGCGAAATGCGGGAGCCGCTCGGCCACGGTGAGGGGAAGCTGCTGGGCAAGGATCGGATCGATCTCTACGGCGACGACGCGGCGAGCGTGCGGCAGGAGTGCGAGCGTGAGGCTGCCCAGACCCGGCCCCACTTCCAGCACGACGTCATCGTCCGTGAGCCGGGCCGCGCGCACGATGCGGCGCACGGTGTTCGGGTCCGTGACGAAGTTCTGCCCCCACCGCTTGGTCGGTCGAATACCGAGCGACGTCACGAGCGCACGGATGTCGCCGCCGCCCAGCAGCGCGGACGCGGGATCGACGGCGTCGTCCGTCACCATGTGCCGAAGGCCCGCTGTGCGTTGTCGTAGAGCAGATGGCACATTGCTTCAACCTCGACGCCGCGCTGGGCCGCCATGAACCGCACCGTGTGCGGCATCAGGTAGGAGGCATTGGGCTTGCCCCGATGCGGAACCGGTGTCAGGTAGGGCGCATCCGTCTCGACGAGGAGTAGTTCGTCGGGCACAACCGCGAGTGCGGCGCGCAGGCCGTCGTTGGCCTTGTAGGTGATCGGGCCAGCGAAGGACATGAACCAGCCATGCTCCGCGCAGCGCGCCGCCATCTCAGCATCGCCACTGAAGCAGTGGAACACCACGCGTGACGGCGGACCCTGCTCAAGGAGCACGGCCATGACGTCGTCATGCGAGTCGCGGTCGTGGATGACCAGCGTCTTGTCGAGCTCGTTCGCGAGGTCGATATGCCAGCGGAACGCACGCTGCTGAACGGCGTGCAGGCTCTCGTCGGTGCGGTAGTAGTCGAGCCCTGTCTCGCCGACCGCCCGGACGACATCGTCGCGCGCCAGCACCGCAATCTCCGCGAGCGCCTCGTTCAGAGCGTGCTCTCCATCGCGTTCATGCATGCGAGCCGCGTCATTGGGATGAACGGAGACGCCCACGATGACATCGGGCCTCGTCTGCGCAAGAGCGACCGAGTGCCGCGCATATTCGACGTCGCACCCGATCTGAACGACCTTGGTGACACCCACTCCGGCTGCGAGAGCCAGCAACCCGTCAGCCTCAGGAACAGCGTCGCCATGCAGATAGCGATCATGCAGATTCAGGTGCGTGTGCGTGTCGATGACCGGGGCAGGCAGGGGCTCCGGTGCGACAAGCAGTTCCGGGGCAGCCGGTCGCGTCACGACGCTTCTTCGATGCGCGGGAACAGCGACTCACCCTTGGTGATGGTCGTCCCCGGCAGCAACTGCCCCCATCGCGCGACATCCGCGATCCGCTGCTCAGCAATCGGACCGAGCGTCGCCTGCGCACCCAGCTGCTGCCACAGCGAAG
>CAIVQM010000353.1 GCA_903908025.1 uncultured bacterium | reverse complement strand
GACCGACTTGCCGGTGCCGGTGCCCGCCTGCACGATCGCGTGGCCACTGCCCGTCAGTGCACTCGCGACGGTCTGAGCCATGAGCAGCTGGCCCTCGCGCTCCTCGCCTCCGATTGCCTCGACCACGGCAGACAGCGCCTCGGCAAGGTCGGTGCTCGGTGCCGCGTCAGCCATCGACGCCGTCGTCGATCGGCACGCCGAGTTCACCCGCAAGAGCCTTCGGGACACGCGCATGCAGCCGAGTGCCTGCCTCGACGTGCTCGATATCGATGACCTCGCCCTGGCGGTGCGCCCGGCTCACGAGGTCTCCGCGGCTGTACGGGACGACGATGTCGACCTCGATGAGGTGCGAGGGAAGATCCGTCTCGATTGCCTGCAGCAGTTCGTCGAAGCCGAAGCCCGTCACCGCGGACACCACGACGGAGTGCGGCTCACGGCTCAGCAGCCCGGCAATCGTCTCCGGATCGGCGATATCGGCCTTGTTGATGACGATGAGCTCGCGAACCTGGCCGGCACCGATCTCGTTCAGCACTTCGCGCACCGCCGCGATCTGCTCCTCCGGCGCATCGTCGGAACCGTCGACCACGTGCACGATGAGGTCCGCATCGACAACCTCGTCGAGTGTCGAGCGGAAGGCCTCGATGAGCTGATGCGGCAGGTGACGAACGAAGCCGACAGTGTCGGCGATCGTGTACTCGCGACCGCTGGGGGTCTTCGTGCGGCGAACCGTCGGATCAAGGGTCGCGAAGAGCGAGTTCTCGACCAGCACGCCTGCGTCGGTGATGCGGTTCAGCAGACTCGACTTGCCGGCGTTGGTGTAGCCGGCGATGGCGACGGCCGGCGTGCCGGCGCGGTGTCGCGCCGCGCGCTGGGTCGTGCGCGACTTCTCCATCTCCTTCAGTTCGCGGCGCAGGCGGGTCATCTGCGCGCGGATGCGGCGGCGGTCGGTCTCGATCTTCGTCTCGCCCGGACCTCGCGTGCCCACGCCACCGGACTGGCCACCGGCACGACCGCCGGCCTGCCGTGACAGCGACTCGCCCCAGCCACGCAGGCGCGGCAGCAGGTACTGCATCTGAGCCAGGCTGACCTGCGCTCGGCCCTCGCGACTGCGCGCATGCTGAGCGAAGATGTCGAGGATCAGCCAGGTGCGGTCGACAACCTTGACCTTGACGATCTCCTCGAGCTGGCGCAGCTGGCCGGGCGACAGCTCGCCGTCGACGATGACGGTGTCGGCGCCGGTGGCGACCACGATCTCGCGGAGCTCCTTCACCTTGCCCGATCCCAGGTAAGTTGCCGGATCTGGGGTGTCGCGGCGCTGGATGAGGCCCTCGAGCACTTCAGAGCCGGCCGTCTCGGCGAGCAGGGCCAGCTCGGCAAGGCTGCGCTCCGCATCGCGGGCCGTGCCCTGCGACCAGATGCCGGCCAGGACAACCCGCTCCAGGCGCACCTGCCGGTACTCGACCTCGGTGACGTCCTCAAGCTCGGTCGACAGGCCCGCGACGCGACGAAGGGCGTGCCGCTCCTCGAGTTCGTAGTCCCCCGTGCCGACATCGCGGCGCTCGACGGGCTCGCGCTCGTCGGCGTTGAGGTCGTCGATGGGGTCGTCTCGCATGATGTGACCAGCGTGTCATGCCTGCGCCCCGCGTGCACATGGCGGTCCACAGGCCCCTCCGCCGAACTTGAGGTTGGCGGCGTTTCGGGTGCCCCGAAACGCCACCAACCTCAAGACGGACGTGAACGAGGGGCCCCGGTTGCCCGGAGCCCCTCGTGCCGTGCTGGTCGTGCTGGTGGTGCAGGTCGTGCTGTTCGGCTACTGCGCGCCGGTACCGTCGAGCCAGGCCGCAACCTTGTCCGGGTTGGCGTCGATCCAGGCCTGTGCCGCCTCCTCGGGGGTGGCACCGTCCTCGATCGCCAGGGCAACCGAGTTCTGGTCGTCGTTCGTCCAGGTGAAGTTCTGGACGAGGGTCGCGAACGGCGACCCAGACTCCATCAGCTTCGCCGAGGCGATCTTCTGCAGGTCGGTCTTCGGGTAGTCGGTCATGCCGCTGGCCTTCGCAGCATCGGTCCAGTCGTTAGCCGGCCAGTTGACCCGTGCCAACGGAACCTTCGCCAGGAAGTTCTGCGGCTCGTAGAAGTAGCCGAGGGCCGCTGTCTGGTTCTTGTCGGCCTTGGTGAAGACGTCGATGAGTGCCGCTTCGGACCCGGTGTTGATGACCTTGTAGTTGAGCTTTCCGGCCTCGATCATCTTCTCGCCGATGGTCGTGTATCCGGGCGGGCCCTCGTACCAGGCGCCCTTGTCGCCCGACTCCGGGGTCTTGAACAGATCGGAGTACTTGTTCAGGTTCGCGGCATCGGTGATGTCCGGGTACTTGTCGGCCATCCACTGCGGAACAAACATGCCGATGAGGCCGATGTTGCCATTGGAGCCGACATCGACGACGCCGCCGCGATCGACCCACTCCTGCCAGCGGCCGCCGCCCCAGTCCTCGATGATGAGATCGGTTGAGCCCGCCTCGATCGCGTCGTAGGTCGTTGCACCCTCGTCGAGCGTGGTCTGGGTGATGTTGCAGCCCAGCTTGTCCTTGGCGACATTGGAGACGACCTGTGCGGAGGCGGTGTAGCCAACCCACGCGTGCATCGCAACGCCCCAGTCACCACAGTCAGCCACCGGTGCTGCCGAGGCGGCCTCCGAGGCGGGAGCGGATGCAGCCGCCGTGGCGGCCTCCGACGCGGGCGCAGCCGCACTGCTCGCCGTGGCGTCGTTGATGCCACCACCGCAGGCTGCCAGGAGCATGCCGACGGCAGCCAGTGAGGACACCAGCCCCAGCTGCTTAGTTGCCATTCTCTTCATGGATTTCCCTTCAGGAGGTGCACTCGACTGCTTGATGCTAGTCAGGCGAGTGCGGAGTTCGGACCTGTCTGCATTGCGATTTCATCTCGGTTCGAGCGCTGCCGCTCCTTGCCCTCACGAGCCGGGATTCCCTGAGCGTCTTGCACTGGCCTGGGTGATGCGGTCGAGAACGATGCCGAGGAGCACGATGGCGAGGCCGGCGGCCAGTCCCTTGCCCGCCAATTCCGGCTTGGACTGGCCCACGATGACCAGGTAGCCGAGGCCGCCGGCGCCGACGAAGCCGCCGATGACGATTACGGCGAGGACGAAGATGAGTCCCTGGTTCGCACCCAGCAGCAGGGACTTCTTGGATGCCGGCAGCTGCACCTTGGTGATCACCTGCACGGGCGTGGAGCCAGCCGACGTTGCGGCCTCCACCATCTCCTTGGGCACCCCGCGCACGCCATCAGCCACCATGCGGACGACAACCGGCGCAGCGTAGAAGACGCCGCAGACGATGGCGGCGAATCTCGTCGGCCCGAACAGCGCGAGCACGGGTACCAGGTAGACGAACGCCGGCAGTGTCTGCCCCGCGTCAAGGAAGGGCTTCAGTGCCTTCTCGACGCGCTCGCTCCGCCCGGCCATCACGCCCAGGACGATGCCGATGATCATCGTCAACAGGGTGGCCGAGCTCTCCAGCATGAAGAGAAGTGGAGGTCTGCAGGAGATCAGGCTCAGCGGACGAAAGGGTCAGTTCGTGTGCAGGATGTTGGGGCTTGGATATTACGTGACAGTCGT
>CAIVQM010000352.1 GCA_903908025.1 uncultured bacterium | reverse complement strand
GGCCGTCGTGCTTCGTGTCGTCCTTGTCGTCGTCGTCATTCTTCTCGCCCCCAGTGGAGGATTCGGTTCGTGCACCTTCAGTCTGCGCCCGACGACGACGGGGCGGCACCCTCCGCCGCGGTCATGCTGGAGCAGGGCTCGGTCGTGGACGGCAATGTCCGGACACACTTCGGGGCTCGGGACCTAGGTCCCGAGCCCCGATTGACGAGTGACGACTCAGTACGCCGGCTTGTCCGGCTCGATCTGGTTGACCCACGCCAGGATGCCGCCGCCGACATGGATTGCATCGACGTAACCAGCGCCCTTGACGACCGCGAGCGCTTCCGCAGAACGCCCGCCGACCTTGCAGTGCAGGACGATCCGCCTGTCATTGGGCAGCTTCTCCAGTGCCGACCCGTCGAGGAACTCGCCCTTCGGAATGAGGATCGCACCCTCAATGCTGACGATCTCGTACTCGCCGGGCTCGCGGACGTCGATGAGGACGAAGTCCTCCTCACCGGCTTCGCGCGCATCGAGCATGCGCTTGAGCTCATGCACGGAAATGGTCGAGTCTCGCGCCGCCTCAGCCGCCTCGTCGGAGATCGTTCCGCAGAATGCCTCGTAGTCGATCAGCTCGGTGACAGTCGCGTGCTCACCGCATACCGCACAGTTCGGGTCCTTGCGGATCTTCACCTGGCGGTAGGTCATCTCGAGTGCGTCGTAGACCATCAGCCGGCCGAGCAGCGTGTCACCGATGCCGGTGAGCAGCTTGATCGCCTCGGTGACCTGGATGGAGCCGATGGATGCGCACAGCACGCCGAGCACGCCACCCTCGGCGCACGACGGCACCATGCCGGGCGGCGGGGGCTCGGGGTACAGACAGCGGTAGCAGGGGCCGTACTCCGCCCAGAACACGCTGGCCTGGCCGTCGAAGCGGTAGATCGATCCCCACACATAGGGCTTGCCCAGCAGCACGCAGGCATCGTTGACGAGGTAGCGCGTGGCGAAGTTGTCGGTGCCATCGACGATCAGGTCGTACTGAGCGAACAGTTCGAACACATTCGACGAATCGAGCCGACTGGTGTGCAGGTTGACTGTGACGTAGGGGTTGATCTCCAGGACACTGTCGCGCGCGCTCTCCGCCTTCGGACGACCGATGTCGCTCTGGCCGTGGATGATCTGGCGCTGCAGGTTGCTCTCGTCGACCGTGTCGAACTCGACGATCCCCAGGGTTCCGACTCCGGCAGCGGCGAGGTACATCAGCGCGGGGCTCCCGAGCCCACCGGCGCCGACACACAGCACCTTGGCGTTGGTCAGCCGCTTCTGCCCTGTCATGCCCACATCGGGGATGATCAGGTGGCGGCTGTATCGACGAACCTCGTCGACCGACAGGGAATCCGCAGGCTCGACAAGCGGGGGTAGACGCACAGTTACTCCAGGGCTCGGGGTGGTTGCCCGACAGTAGCCGTCGAGCGCATCGCGCCATTCCGCCGCTCCCCTTCCTGCGAACCCCTCGCAGAAAGCCCCGGTTCACTACGGCATCAGGGGCGAAACAGAGCCACATTGGGTCCATGACCACGACGCCAGAGCAGCTCGAGCCCGCCACCATCGCCGTCCATGCCGGTCGAGAGGGCCTTCGCGACCTCGGCGTCCACGCGCTGCCGATTGACCTGTCGACGACGTCCCCGATGCCGAGTATCGCCGCTGGCGGCGATGCCTACGACCTGCTCGCCAGCGGCGCCGCCCTGCCCGACGGCATGTCACCCATCTACCGGCGCGCGTGGAACAGCACCGTCGCTCGGTTCGAGGAAGCAGTCGCCGCCCTTGAGACTCCGCGCGACGAACTCGACAGCGTCGAAGCCATCGCGTTCGCAAGCGGCATGGCAGCCATGACCACGGTCCTGCTGTCACGCGTCGCAGCGGGACTGCCGCACATCGTTGCCGTGCGCCCGCTGTATGGCGGGACCGACGCCTTGTTGGCGAGCGGACTGCTCGGGACATCGGTGACGTGGGCGGATGCGCACGATGTCGCCGATGCCATCCGACCGGAGACCGGACTCGTCGTGATCGAGTCTCCTGCCAACCCCACCCTGGACCTCTACGACATCCGCGATGTCGTCCGCCAGGCCGGCACCGTCCCCGTTCTCGTCGACAGCACGTTCGCGACGCCCGTCCTCCAGCAGCCGCTTGCCCTCGGCGCCACGTATGCCCTGCACAGCGCTACCAAGTACATCGGCGGCCACGGCGATGCGATGGGGGGTGTCGTCGCAACCAGCGCCGAGCGCGCAACGCAGCTTCGGCCCATCCGCACGATCACCGGAGCCGTGATGGACCCGTGGACGGCGTACCTCCTGCACCGTGGCATCGCGACTCTGCCCGTGCGCATGCAGGCACAGCAGGCGAACGCGGGTGAGGTCGCCCGATGGCTGGCCGAGCAGCCGGAACTCACGCGAGTGTTCTACCCGGGGCTGCCCGGTGCCGACCCGACCGGACTGGTCGGCCGGCAGATGGCCGGGCCAGGGGCCATGGTCTCCTTCGAGTTGCCTGGCGGTCTCGCTGCCGCAGAGGCGTTCTGTGCCGCACTGCAGCTGATCACCCATGCCGTGTCACTGGGCGGTATCGACACGCTCATCCAGCATCCGGCCGCCCTGACCCACCGCCCCGTCGATGCGGCTGCCCGACCCGGCGAGGGGATCCTTCGGCTGTCGATCGGGCTCGAGGCACCGGTCGACATCATCGCCGACCTGCAGCGCGGCCTGTACGCCGTCGCTGTCCGGTAGCTCCCCCTCCGCACCCGGGTCAGGAGCCGGCGCCCGCTGAGGTCGTGCCCTGAGCCACCAGGTTGCGCATCGCCCGAAGCGCCACCGACAACGTGGCCAGATCCGGATCCTCGACGGACGCAATGTCATCGAGGGTGGTGCGGGCTCGAGCGACGCCCTCGACATGCGCCTGCTCCCACCCCGTCAGCCGGTCGAGAGGCGCGAGGTCGTGCGGCGTCGAGCGCAGAACTCGTGACGTCAATCCCGCCACGACCGCGTAGAGATCACTGCGCAGCGCCTGCCGTGCCAATGCGCTCCATCGGTCGCCACGTGGCAGGTCGGTGATGTGCACGAGCGTTCGGTCGATGTCGTAGCGCTCGGAGATCGTGAAGTAGAGGGGAATGACGGTGTCGACACTCTCCCCCGTACGAACACAGATGTCGGTGATGTCGAGCAGCGCGAACACATCCAGTGCGGCGGCCGTCCGGCGGGCGAGGTCGTCAGGCGCGCCTGCGCTGACGAAGCGCTGCGTGAGCCGTTCGAAGCGCTCATGCTCCTTGCCCAGCAGATGGGTCGGGACGCCCTGCGCACGATCGTGCACCACTGCACCGAAGCGATCGATCTCACCCTGTACGTCAAGCGCACCGCCGCGCGTCTGCAGGAACCAGCGGGTGGCTCGGTCGAGCAGCCGACGGGTCTCCAGATGCAATGCCGTCTGCGCAGTCGTGGGGATGACATTGTCCTGGTCATTGATGTCCTGCCACACCGTGGCGATGCTGAAGATCTCGATGGCTGCCCACGCGGCGCGCACCACCTCGACCGCGCTGGCGCCCGTCTCCTCCATGGCACGGAAGACGAACGAGATGCCGGCCATGTTGATGAGTCGATTGACCGTGACCGTGCTGATGATCTGCCGACGTAGTTGATGCCGACTGATGGCCTCGCCGAACTCGGCAGACAGCGCGGGTGGGAAGTACCCCGTCAGGGCCTTCGCGAAGTACGGCTCGTCCGCCAGAGTCGATGCGTTGAGCTCCGCCGTCAGCCAGATCTTCGAATACGCGAGCAGCACCGACAGCTCCGGCGAGGTCAGGCCCTCACCTGCCAGGCGACGCATGCGCATTTCCTCGTCGTCGGGCAGGAACTCGAGCGCGCGATCCAGCAGCCCCACCCGCTCCAGCTCACGGATCATCCGCTGATGAACATTGATGAGTCCCGCAGCACCCGCCCGGGCATTGCCGAGAACCACGTTCTGGCCGTAGTTGTCCTCCAGCACCTGGTCGGCAACGACATCGGTCATGTCCGCGAGCAGGGCGTTGCGCGCATCCCGCGCAAGGGCACCCGATCGGACCAGGCCATCCAGCAGGATCTTGATGTTGACCTCATGATCGGACGTGTCTACGCCGGCGGAGTTGTCGATGGCATCGGTGTTCAACTGGATGCCGTGGCGCGACGCCTCCACGCGACCCAGTTGCGTCATGCCCAGGTTGCCCCCCTCGCCGATCACGCGGCAGCGCAGATCAGACCCGTTTACCCGAATGCGGTCGTTCGCCTTGTCACCGACATCGGCGTTCGTCTCGGTCTGCGACTTCACATAAGTGCCGATGCCGCCGTTCCACAGCAGGTCGACGGGCGCCATGAGCGCCACTCGCATCAGCTCGTCAGGTGTCAGGCTCGTCACGTCAACAGCGATGCCCAGCGCATCGGCCATCTGGGGCGTGATGTCGATGGACTTCAGCGATCGCGCGAAGACACCGCCGCCTGCCGAGATCAGCGAGGTGTCGTAGTCGGCCCATGACGATCGAGGCAGGTCAAACAGTCGCCGCCGCTCAGCGAACGATGTCGGCGCAACCGGATCAGGGTCGATGAAGATGTGACGGTGGTCGAACGCGACCACGAGCCTGATGTGCTCACTGAGCAGCATGCCGTTGCCGAAGACATCTCCGCTCATGTCGCCGACACCGGCCACTGTGAAGTCCTGAGTTTGGGTGTCGACATCCAGTTCGCGGAAGTGCCGCTTGACGGACTCCCACGCACCACGAGCCGTAATGCCCATCGCCTTGTGGTCGTATCCCACTGACCCGCCGGATGCGAAGGCATCACCGAGCCAGAACCCGTACTCGGCCGCGATCGAATTGGCGAGATCCGAGAAGGTGGCGGTGCCCTTGTCGGCTGCGACGACGAGATAGGGATCGTCGCCATCGTGCCTCACCACATCACGCGGATGGACGATGACACCGTCGACGAGGTTGTCGGTGATGTCGAGCATCGACATGATGAACTCGCGATAGGCGGCCTTGCCTTCCGTGAGCCAGGCTTCGCGATCGACGGACGGATCCGGCAACCGCTTCGCATAGAACCCGCCCTTGGCGCCCACGGGCACGATGACGGAGTTCTTGACCTCCTGGGCCTTGACCAACCCGAGGATCTCCGTGCGGAAGTCCTCCTGTCGATCGCTCCACCGAAGGCCGCCTCGGGCGACCGCCCCGAACCGCAGGTGCACACCCTCGACCCGCGGCGCATAGACCCAGATCTCGTACTGCGGGCGCGGCAGCGGCAGGTCGGGAATGCTCCGCGGGTCGAACTTGAATGCGACGGACGAACGGTCGATGCCGTCGTCATCCACCTGGAAGTAGTTGGTGCGCAGGGTTGCCTGGACCATCGCCAGGAAGGTCCGAAGGATGCGGTCCTGGTCGAGGCTGGCGACGGAGTCGAGCGCTTCCTCGATCTCCTCGACCAGAGCGGCCTCCGCCTGCGGTCGACCGTCGATCTCCCCCGGCGCAAAGCGCGTCTCGAACAACTGAACCAGCAGCCGGGTGATGCCGACGTTGCCGACCACGACATCCTCGAGGAAGCGCTGGCTGAAGGTCGATCCGATCTGGCGCATGTAACGCGAGTAGGCACGCAGTACGAGAGCCTGACGCCAGCGCAGCCCGCCACGAGTGATCAGTGAGTTGAACCCGTCGATGCCGCACCGGTCGTTCCACGTGGCGGCGAACGCCTCCTCGAACCGCTCCGACAACGAGGCGCGTTCAGCGATCTCACCGGCCGGCAGGCGCATCCCGAAGTCGAGGATCCACGCCGGCTCCTTGAGGGCCCGCCCGATCTCATACGGGTACTCGTCGACGACATCGACACCCATCGACTGGAGGATGGGCAGCACGCGGGACAGGGACATGGCCGGGCCCACGCGGGTGATCTTCAACCGCAGGTCCTCCCGGTCGCCGTTCGGCGGCTGGAAGATCTCGAGGGACAGCTCGCCCGGCTCCAGCGCCTCGATGACCAGGGCGTCATTGACGCCGCGCGCAGGCCCGAAGTCCTCCTTGTACGCCTCGGGGAAGGCATTGATATACGTGCGGATGAGGGGTGTGGCGGCAGACTCCCCCACGCGAGTGGCGAGATTCGATGTGAAGTCGTCCTGCCAGCTGCGGGTTGCCGCAGCCACCTGCGACTCGAGGTCGTGCTCGTCGATCTCCGGCAGGCCCTGACCCAGCGGCACCCGGATGACGAAGTGCAACCGCGCGAGCACCGACTCCGAGACCCGGGCGGTGTAGTCGACTGCGACCCCACCGAGTGCCGCCATCAGCAGGCGTTCCACTCGCACACGCGCCTGTGTGGTGTACCGGTCACGCGGCAGGTACACCAGGCAGGACATGAATCGGCCATAGTCGTCGGGGCGCAGATAGAGCTTCGTATGCCGCCGCTCCTGAAGGTGCAGTACCGACTGGGCGATCTCCCTCAGCTGGGAGTCGTGGGTCTGGAACAGCTCGTCGCGCGGGTACGTCTCCAGGAACTGCAGCAGGTCCTTCGCATCATGCGAGCCCGCCACGTAGTCGAGGCTGGCCTCCAGATGTGCGGCCTTCATTCGCAGGATCGGAATGTCAAGGATGCTCTGCGTGTAGGCACTCGACGAGTACAAGCCCAGGAACCGGCGCTCCCCGGTGACCCGGCCCGTGGAGTCGAAGGACTTGACGCCGATGTAGTCGAGGTAGACAGAGCGGTGAACCGTCGACCGCGAATTCGCCTTGCTGAGCACCAGCAGTTCGGGCTCGCGTGCGAGTGCGCGGACCGCAGGTGGCAGGGCCGCGAAACTCTGTGAGACTCCCGCGGGCGATGGCTCCATCGTCTCCGGGCTGAGGATGCCCAGACCGGTACCGTCGATCGGCACCAATGCGTCTTCACCCGCGAGCTGCGCCAGCGAGTACTCGCGGTAGCCGAGGAAGGTCAGGTTGTCGTCGGCGAGCCAGCGCAGCAGATCAACGCCCTCATCGACCATCTCCTGCGGCAGTCCCGGTGGCCGATGCGCACTGATCTCCTCCGCAATGATCAGTGCCCGCGAACGCATCGCGCGCCAGTCGCGCACTGCCAGCCGCACGTCGAGCAGTACCCCGCTGATGTTCTCCGCCAGCGCGGCGGCAGAGCCCTCGGTGTAGTCGTGCTCTATCTCGATCCACATCCACGACTCGGCGAGGGTGCCCGCGGGTCGTGCATCGTCCACATCGATATCGAGGATCTCGAGGAGACGGCCATCGGCGTCACGGCGGACGACGAGTTGCGGATGGACCACCAGGTGAAGGGCAAGTCCCGCGACACCGAGGGCGTTGGTGACGGAGTCGACGAGGAAAGGCATGTCATCGGTGACCACCTGCAGCGCCGAGTCACTCGAGTCGTTGTCACCGCTGGTCCGCACGAGCGCTTCGTCAGCGGGCCGCACTCGGGCGAAGTCGATCAGGTCCGCCGCGTGCCGGGCCAGGTCGCCGAGGGGATGGGTGGAGATGTCCTCCTGCGCCAGGTAGCGCACGAACCGGGTCGTCAGCAGCCGGACCTGGGGGTCGGTGATCTCCGCCAGGGAGCCCTGGATCGCCTCGTTCGGACCAGTGGCCACGTGATCGCCTCTTCACACGACAGCAGGGCCGCCGAACGCCCTGAGGGCCGCACGCCGTTGTGTGACCCTCGGTAACGGTAGTCGCCCCGATCCCCCGGTGTGTCGCGATTCGAACTCCACTGCGGATGGCGGAGTGCAGGATGCCTGTCCGGGGCGGACCCGCCTGCGGCATGATGACCGCCAGGACCCGACACACGCGGCTGACCGCGGGAATGGACGACTGGTGGCGACCCAACTGGACTACGAGCAGAACTTCGCGGCCGACCCGAAGACCGTGCTGGCGATGCTGCAGGATCCGGCCTACGTCCAGGTGAAGGGTGAACGAACGGGGTCTTACGACATCACAGTCGACGTCGCCGAGGCCGACGCCGGCGGGGTCGCGGTCACGTGCACGCGCTCGATGCCTGCCGAGGTCCCCTCCTACGCCGCTCCCTTCGTCGGCGACACCATCACGATCACCGAGGTGCAGACGTGGGGCCCGCCGGACGCCGACGGGTCGGCATCTGCCGTCGTCACCGTCGAGTTCAACTCCCCCATCAGCTACCGCGGGACGATAGACCTCGCCGCCGGGCCGGACGGCACCAAGGTGAGCAACTCGGGGTCGTTCAAGGCCAGCGTCCCGTTCGTGGGCGGCAAGGTCGAACGCGTCGCGGCCGACCAGACCGAGCGCTATCTCGCCAAGGAGGTCACGGTCGGCAGCGAATGGCTCGCACGCTGACCGGACGAACCCGCTGTCCCTGACTCAGCCCGTGGCCGGAACGTCCTCGGCCTCGCGCCAGGCAGCGACACTCGTGCGCAGCGACGTCTCGAGGACATGGCGTCGACGGGTGTCGTCCATCAGGTTCGCGCCGATCGCGGCCAGGTCCTCCGGACCGGGACCCAGCATCCGCACCTGCACCCCGGCCGCACGAACGATCGCCGCCTCACTGCGTGCAGCCTTGGTGACCTCGACCCGCCAGCGTCGCTCGAGCCGTGCCGTGACGCTCGTCGGCCGGTCCATCGAGAAGGACACCATGGGTGCCACCACGTACACCTCGTCGAGCCCAGCATGAGCCACGACGTCGATTGAGGTCGCGGACACCGCACCGCCATCGACATAGGTGCGTCCGTTAATGGTCACGGGGGCGAACCAACCGGGGATGGCGCACGATGCCATCACTGCGCTGGACAGCGGGGCGACGGGCGCACCGGGGCGGCCGAAGACGACCCGCTTGCCGTCCTCGTAGTCCATCGCAACGATCCACACTCCCCGATGCGGGGACCACTCCCCCATGGGTGTGACGGCGTCGATGAGGTGGCCGAACCGCTCGAGACTCCGCGTGCCCTCCGGCATCCACGCCGAGAGCACGGCGGTCGCGGGCAACTGCCCGATGCGCCGCAGGCTGGAGCCCACCAGCCGCGGCGAGCCAGGGCCGAGGAACTTCGGGAGTCCGGGTCGACGTCCGCCCGTGGCCTGGACCGGGTCGAAGTCGTAGCCGGCCAGCGGCCCGTCCGCTACTGCCACGTCGATGTAGTGGTGGCGGAGCTGCTCGACCGTGACGCCCGCGCCGATGAGTGCTGCGAGGACGGAGCCGGCCGATGTTCCGACGATCACATCGGCATCGGCGACTCGGAACCCGTGCTGCTGC
>CAIVQM010000351.1 GCA_903908025.1 uncultured bacterium | reverse complement strand
GGCGGCCCTCATCGCGGACCGGCTGTGCCACCGCGCAAAGGGCTGGTGGCGCCCCGGATCGGACTCGCCGGACCCCGGACGAACGGCGGCAACCGAGCGGGTCGGACTGCCCAATGGACTGCCGCTGCAGTTGACGGACGATGCCGGTCGCGGCGCGCAGGCGACTATCGCGCTGCTGTCGCTGCTGGCCTGACCTGCCCAGAGCGGGTCAGCGGGTACTGGGCTGCACGAACGGCGGCTTGACGACGCGGAAGCGCGAAGCCCGTCCGCGCACGTCGACGACCACCTCGTCATCGATCCCGATGCCGGCGTCGAGCAGTGCCAGCGCGATGCCCTGCTTCAGCGTCGGAGAGAACGTCCCGCTCGTGACCTCGCCCACGGCGGCTCCGTCGAGCCCGTCGAGGTAGACCGCCATGTGCGGGCGCGGGATGCCGCGGTCGAGTGCGAGCAGTCCGCGCAGCCGCCGCTGCGGTCCGGCGGCACGCTGCGCCACCAGCGCGTCACGGCCCGCGAACTCCGGCTTGTCCCAGCCGACCGCCCACCCGATCATCGCCTCGACCGGGGTGATCGTCGGGCTGATGTCCTGACCGTGCAGCGGATAGCCCATCTCCGTGCGCAACGTGTCGCGTGCACCGAGGCCGGCTGGGATCGCCCCGAATGGCTCACCGGCAGCGAGCAGCGCATCCCACAGATCGCCCAGCACCGCGACGGGCGCGACGATCTCGTAGCCGTGCTCGCCGGTGTACCCGGTGCGACAGACGATGACCGGCTGCCCGCCGAACTCCGCTGATGCCATCGCCATGTAGTCGTGATCAGCCGGCAGTCCCATCGCCCGCATGACGTCGATGCTGCGCGGTCCCTGCACGGCGATGATCCCGTGGTCGTCGTGGTGGTCATCGATGACGACACCCTCGGGCGCACGACGGCGAAGCTCCGCGACAACCGTGGCCGCGTTGGACGCGTTGGGGATCATGAAGACCTCGTCATCCGCCCAGCGGTAGACGATCAGATCGTCGATCACGCCGCCGTCGTCATTGCAGAGCATCGAGTACTGCGCGTGTCCCGCGCCGATGCGATCGAGGTCGTTCGCCAGCACCGAGTTGAGGAAGCTGACCGCACCCGGGCCATGTATGCGCACCTTGCCCATGTGCGAGACGTCGAACAGGCCGACGGCCGTCCGCACCGCGGTGTGCTCGGCGAGCACGCCCGTGTACTCGATGGGCATGTCCCAGCCGCCGAAGTCGGCGGTCTTCGCGCCCGCCGCTATGTGCCGGGAATGCAACGGGGTCTGCTTCAGCGTCTGGTCGCTCACGTGCAGACCGTAGTACGTCCAGTCGAGCGCGCCACCGACCCGCCGTGAATACAGTTCCCCCATGACCCACACACCGACCGCCAAGCTCGCCCTCGCCGACACCAAGCCCGCCGCCACCGTGACCGACGCCCTCGTGGTGGCGTTGGCTCCCGGACGAGGCAAGAAGGCCGACGTGATCGCCCCCGGCCTGAGTGCGGCCGTCCGCACCCGACTGGCCGAGGCCTTCGCCGCGATGGGCGCAACCGGCAAGGCCGGCGAGGTCACCCGCATTCCAGGTGGCGGCACGATCAAGGCACCGATCGTTGTCGGGCTGGGACTCGGAGACGCCGCCAAGCAGTCCGATGCCGAGGCCCAGCGCCGAGCGGTCGGCGACGCCATCCGCAGCCTCGCCGGCACGAAGCGTGTCGCTCTCGCCATCCCACTGGCCGACGACGAAGCCCTCCTGACCGTGTCGATCGCGGCTCTCCTGAGCGCCTACGACTTCGTCGCGTACCGCAGTTCCTCGAAGAAGGACCGCAAGGCCCCTGTGCAGGCGATCACCGTGCTGCTGGAGTCCGCACCCACGCCCGGGCAGAAGCAGGCCGCGAAGGATGTTGCTGCCGTCGCTGCGTCGGTCAACCTCACCCGCGACCTCGTTAACACCCCGCCCAATGCGCTGCCGCCGGCCGCCCTTGCCCACGCCGGAGAGCAGGCCGTCGCCGGGCTGCCCGTCCATGTCACCATCTGGGACGAGCTCGACCTCCTGCGCGAGGGCTGCGGCGGGATCCTGGGGGTCGGCCAAGGCTCCGCTCACCCCCCTCGGCTCACGCGCCTGGAGTACCGGCCCGACGGCGCGACCGCACACCTCGCCCTCGTCGGTAAGGGCATCACCTTCGACACCGGCGGCATCTCGATCAAGCCCGCCGCGAACATGGACGAGATGAAGTCCGACATGGCCGGTGCAGCAGCCGTCATCGGAGCCGTGCGAGCGATCGCGGAGCTCGGCCTGCCGATCCGCGTGACGGGCTGGCTGCCGTCCGCCGAGAACATGCCCAGCGGCACGGCGATGCGGCCCGGCGACGTCATCACGATCTACGGCGGCAAGACGGTCGAGGTGCTGAACACCGATGCCGAGGGGCGGCTCATCCTGGCCGACGCGATCGGCCTGGCTGCCGAGGACAAGCCCGATCTCATCATCGATGTCGCCACCCTCACCGGTGCCGCCGTCGTGGCCCTTGGCTCTCGCACCGCAGGAGTCATGGCCAACGATGACGACGCACGCGCCAGCGTCTGCGCCGCCGCCGAGGCAGCGGGCGAGGCCGTCTGGCCGATGCCCCTGCCCGACGACCTGAGGGCCGCCCTCGACTCCGGCACCGCAGATATCGCCAATATCGGCGACCGGATGGGCGGCATGCTCGCCGCGGGCGTCTTCCTCAGGGAGTTCGTTCCCGCCGGCCAGACCTGGGTCCACATCGACATCGCCGGACCCTCCTTCAACGAGAAGGGCGCATACGGCTACACCCCCAAGGGCGGCACGGGCAGCGCCGTGCGGACGTTCGTCCAGCTGGCCGCCGAGATGGCACAGGGGGCCATGTAGCGGCCTGGCCCGTCGATGGGAGGATGTGATCCTCGTCGGATGACGATCACGAACCCCCGAGACTGGAGTGGGCGACAGTGGCCAATGCAGACCTGGTAATCCTCGGCGGCGGGAGCGGCGGCTACGCCTGCGCCCTGCGTGCATCCGAACTGGGTATGTCCGTCATCCTCATCGACAAGGACAAGCTCGGAGGCACCTGCCTGCACCGCGGCTGCATCCCCACCAAGGCCCTGCTGCATGCGGCCGAGGTCGCTGACAGCGCCAGGGAGAGCGACGCCTTCGGCGTGCGAGCGACCTTCGAGGGCATCGATATGCCCAAGGTCAACGAGTACCGCGACGGTGTCGTCGGCAAGCTCTACAAAGGCCTGCAGGGACTCGTGAAGAGCCGCAACGTGACCTTCGTCGAAGGTGCTGGCCGGCTCGTCTCCCCGAACACCGTCGAGGTCAACGGCGAGCAGTACACCGGCACCAACGTCGTGCTGGCCACCGGCTCCTACGCGCGCAGCCTGCCGGGCCTGGACATCGCCGGCCGGATCATCACGTCCGACCAGGCGCTCAACCTCGACTACGTGCCCAAGAGCGTCATCGTCCTCGGCGGCGGCGTGATCGGTGTCGAGTTCGCCAGCGTCTGGAAGTCCTTCGGCGCCGACGTCACCATCGTCGAGGCCCTGCCCAATCTCGTCCCCAACGAGGACATCGCCTGCTCCAAGGCCCTCGAGCGCGCGTTCCGCAAGCGCGGCATCAACTTCAGCCTCGGCATTCGCTTCGCCTCGGCAACACAGGACGACCACGGCGTGCACGTCACCCTGGAGGACGGCAAGACCCTCGACGCCGAGCTGCTGCTCGTCGCCGTCGGCCGCGGCCCGAACGCCTCCGGCATGGGCTTCGAGGAGCAGGGCGTTGCGATGGAGCGCGGTTGGGTGCTCGTCGACGAGCGCCTGCACACGAACGTGCCCGGAGTCTTCGCCGTCGGCGACATCACCCCCGGCCTGCAGCTCGCCCATCGTGGCTTCCAGCACGGCATCTTCGTCGCTGAGGAGATCGCCGGGCTCAGCCCCGCGGTCATCGCCGACGTCAACATCCCCAAGGTCACCTACTGCGAGCCCGAGGTCGCCAGCGTCGGCCTCACCGAGGTGCAGGCCCGCGAGAAGTTCGGCGACAACGTGGCGACCTACGAGTACAACCTCGGGGGCAACGGCAAGAGCCAGATCCTGGGCACCACGGGCTTCATCAAGCTCGTCCAGCAGAAGGACG
>CAIVQM010000350.1 GCA_903908025.1 uncultured bacterium | reverse complement strand
CGAAGCTCGTGCGGGTGCGGGTGGAGTCCTCGAAGAACAGGCTCACCACGTTCTTGCCGCGCAGCGCGGGCACCTTCGGGATGGGTCGGCTGCTCACCTCGACCATGTGGTCGGTGAGCTCGAGCAGGCGGTGGATGTCGTCGGCGGTGAGGTCTTCGATCGACAGCAAATGCTTCGCTTGCCTGAAGCTCATCGGATCGTCACTCCCTCAGAGGTCGCGGCGACCTGTTCCTCGCGGCTGGTCGGCAGGTTCTTGCCCACGAAGTCGGGCCGGATCGGCAGCTCGCGGTGGCCTCGATCGACCATCACCGCCAACTGCACGGCCCGTGGACGGCCGTACTCGTTCAGCGCCTCGAGCGCAGCGCGCACGGTGCGGCCGGTGAACAGCACGTCGTCGCACAAGATGACAGTGCGACCGTCGAGTTCGACGGGGATGTCGGTGACGTGGCCCGGCACGATCGGGCGCAGGCCCACATCGTCGCGATGGAAGCTGACGTCCAAGGCCCCGATCGGTACTGGATGAACTGGGTCGATGCCGGCCAGGATCGCAGCGAGGGCTTCGGCGACCCACACCCCGCCGCGCTGCAGGCCGACCACCACGACCTGTTCGAGCCCGTGATTTCGCTCGACGATCTCGTGGGCGATGCGGGTGAGCGCCCGACGGACGTCGTCGGCACTGAGCACTTCACGGCCCTGGACGCTGGTCGTCATGGCATTCTCCCTGCACGTATGGGCCTCACAGAACCCATTTCACGTACGCCATGAATATAGCCCGCAGCAAATGCCGGGGGAGAGGTGTCCGCACCGGCTACTTTCGGCTCTGAGGAATCGCGCAAAGTGACACTTGGCTTCACGACGCGCGGGCGGTAGCATTGCCCCTCGGCCCTGCGAGCCTTGGCGTGCCCCGGCATGTCTGTGCTCATCGGGTGCCTGTCAGGGAACTGACAGGTAACGAGTCCCAACGATCGAGGAGGCAGTTCTGCCCAAGCCCAAAGACGACGCCATCGTGCTGGAAGGCACGATTTCCGAATCGCTCCCGAACGCGATGTTCAGGGTCGAGTTGGAAAATGGGCACAAGGTCCTGGCGCACATCTCCGGAAAGATGCGGATGCACTACATCCGTATCCTCCCCGGAGACAAGGTGCAGGTAGAACTCACTCCCTACGACCTCACCCGGGGTCGCATCACGTATCGCTACAAGTAATCCGGTCACGAGAAAGCACGTACACCATGAAGGTTCGACCGAGCGTCAAGAAAATTTGCGAGAAGTGCAAGGTCATCCGCCGCCATGGCAGCGTGCGCGTGATTTGCGAGAACCCCCGTCACAAGCAACGCCAGGGCTGAAAGAGAAGATCGCACGATGGCACGTATCTCCGGCGTCGACATTCCCCGCGAAAAGCGGTTGGAAATTTCGCTCACCTACATCTTCGGCATTGGCAAGCCCACTGCTCAGCGCATCTGCGCCGAAACGGGTCTCGACCCGAATCAGCGCGTTCGCAACTCGACCGAGGATGAGATCAACACGATCCGTGCCTGGGTCGACGCGAACATCACCGTCGAGGGCGACCTGCGTCGCGATGTCGCACAGGACATCAAGCGCAAGATCGAGATCGGGTGCTACCAGGGTGTCCGCCACCGCAAGGGTCTGCCCGTCCGCGGCCAGCGCACCCACACCAACGCTCGCACCCGTAAGGGCCCGAAGAAGACCGTTGCAAACAAGAAGAAGGCTGTGAGGAAGTAATGGCCAAGCCGAAGCCGGG
>CAIVQM010000349.1 GCA_903908025.1 uncultured bacterium | reverse complement strand
CGTGTGCTCGAGCGTCTGCACGAGGTTCGGCGCAAGGGCATCCTTCAACAGAACGGTCATGGCCCCATGGGCGTTGAGGTCCCGTGCGCGGATCGGCTCCTTCGCTCGGTTGTAGGCCACGACGATGTTGCCGAGGCGTTCCTTGAGGTCCTCGAGTGACGTGGACAGGCAGAAGATCGCCATGATCTCCGACGCGACAACGATGTCGAAGCCGTCCTCACGCGGGAAGCCATTACCGGGGCCGCCGAGCGCAACGGTGATGTCACGCAGCGCACGATCGTTCATGTCCACGACGCGCTTCCAGACCACCCGGCGCACATCGATGTCGAGCGTGTTGCCGTGATGGATGTGATTGTCGAGGAGGGCAGCGAGCAGGTTGTTGGCCAGGCCGATCGCGCTGAAGTCGCCGGTGAAGTGGAGGTTGATGTCCTCCATGGGCACGATCTGTGCGTACCCGCCGCCGGCCGCGCCGCCCTTCATCCCGAAGACGGGCCCGAGGGACGGCTCACGCAGGCACACCATGGTGCGCTTGCCGATCTCCTGCAGGCCGTCAGCCAGTCCGACGCTCGTCGTCGTCTTGCCCTCACCCGGAGGCGTCGGGCTGATCGCGGTGACGAGAACCAACTTCGCATCAGGGTTTGCCGGCAGGGAGGCGAGGTAGTCCAGCGACACCTTGGCCTTGTAGTGGCCGTAGGGCTCGACGGAGTCGTCGGGGATGCCGAGCCTGTCCGCGACGTCGCTGATCCGATCCATGCTCGCGGCTTGGGCGATCTCGATGTCAGAGGGCACCGGTGCTCCTTCGGGTGGGTGTCTGGGTCAGCCCGCGGAGGCGGCGCGCGCCTGAGCGAGGAGGAGGGGGAGGAACGCGTGCACGTCGCCGACGACCGCGTAGTCGGCGATCTGCATGATCGGCGCCTGCCCGTCCGTGTTGATGGCAACGATCATCTTGCTGTTCTTGCAGCCGGCCAGGTGCTGGGTAGCACCGCTGATGCCACATGCGACGTACAGGTCGGGTGCCACCTTCGTGCCGGTCTGGCCGACCTGCTCGGAGTGCGGACGCCAGCCCTCGCTCGTGACGACGCGCGAGCAGCCGACCGTGCCGCCGAGAAGCGCGGCCAGGTCATCGAGCATGGCGAACGGCTCGGAGCCACCCATGCCGCGCCCACCCGATACGACGACTCTCGCCTCCGCGAGGGTGACCCCGGTGGCGGCCGCCCCGGTGCGCTCCACGATGCGCACCGCGAGGTCGGCATCATCGAGGTCAGCGGTGAACGCCTGCACCGTGCCGGCGGCAGCGGACGGCTCAGCTGCTACGGCGTGCGGCTGGATGGTTGCGAGCAGCATCGATGCGGTGACCGAGGACTCCTCGAGCAGATTGCCGCCCCAACGGGCGCGGGTGACCTCGAACGGCGCACCCATCGTGATCGACGTGCAGTCGGTCGCCAGCGGAGCGTCGAGGAAGGCGGCCACGTGGGCCATGACCTCGTTGCCGCGGGGAGTACCGCCCGCGAGGACGGCAGCGGGGGATAGGGACGCGATCAGCTGGACGACGGCTTTCGCGGTTGCGCGAGGTGCATAGTCGGTGAGGCCAGGGTGCTCGGCGACATGCACGACGCCGGCGCCATGTGCGGCTGCCTCGGCGGCGACCGATGCGTCGCCAGCGACGACTGCCTGCACGTCAGGATCGAGCCCGCGCGACAGGGTGAGGACCTGAAGGGACACCGGGTCGAGCGCATCGCGGTCGACATCAAGCAGGACGAGTATCACGAGAGGACTCCGATCTCACGGAATGCCTCAACGAGTGCGGCAGCGCCCTCGGCATTCGGCTCCAGCACCGTGGTTCCCTTGGCCGTTGCCGGTGGGACCACGAGTCGATGCTTGACGATGCGCGGCGCACCGATGGTGACCTCATGGGTTGTCACCGGCTTCTTGCGTGCCTTGATCCGGCCCGGAACCGAGGGGTAGCGCGGGATATTGAGGCCGTCCCTGACCGTGATGACGGCCGGGAGCGGGACCTCATAGACCTCTCGCTCGCTGCCGACCGCACGCTCGCAGCGGGCCACGCCATCGGTGATGGACAGGCCCTTCACGTTTGTGACGACGGGAAGCCCCAGGGCATGTGCCAGGCGGATGCCCGTCTGGTAGCCCGCGACATCGGCCGACTCCGACCCGAGCAGGACCAGGTCGAACGGTGCGCCATCGGCGCGGATCGCTTCGAGCAGCCCGGCCGCCGTAGCCTGCGGGTCGGGCTCACTGCCGTCCGTGAGGGCGATGATCGCGCGGTCAGCGCCGATGGCGAGCTGCTCGCGCAACTGCTCCTCGGACTCCGCCGTGCCCATGGCGAGCAGCGTGACGCTGCCCCCGTGCTTCTCGACGAGCTGCACGGCGGCCTCGACGGCGTTCTCCTCGTGCGGGCTGAGCTGGAAGCCGAGGCGCCGCGTGTCGAGCTCGGTGCCGTCGTCAGTGAGGATGAGGGCTGCACCCACCATCGGCACGCGCTTGATGCAGACGAGGATCTCCATCAGCCCATGATCCGCTCGTTGGTGACATCGAAGATCGGAGCGTTGCCGACGCGCGCAACGGTGACGGGGTACTGCTCACCGAGGTACTCGACGAGCAGCTTGGTGCCCTCGACCGCATGCTCGGGCGGCAGGTAGGACATCAGCACGTGCTTGCCGAGCGAGGGCGCGGAGCCGGCGCTGTTGGCGTACGAGCGACGGTTCTTGCGGTCGGTGATCGGCGTTCCGTCGAGGGTCAGGATCGGCTCGCGGCCGAGCATGTAGCGCTTCTCGCCCGTCGAGGAGGTGTTGTCGTCGACGGTGAGGGAGCACAGGATCGCTGCCGGGTCCTCGTCACGGTGTGCCAGGTGCGCCGCCTTGCCTACGAACTCGGCGTCCTTGACCTTCTTCATCTGCATGCCGGCCTCGACGACGGTGTACTCGCTCTCGAGCTCGTTGCCGTAGGCGCGGTATGACTTCTCGAGTCGACCCGTCGTGCCGTAGACCCCGATGCCGACAGGGATCATGCCGTGCGGCTGACCGGCCGCCCAGACGATGTCCCACAGGCGAGCGCCCTGCTCCATGGGCAGGTACAGCTCCCAGCCGAGGTCGCCGACGTAGGAGATGCGAGAGGCGAGGACTCGCAGCGGGCCGATCTCGATCACGCGGCAGGTGCCGAAGGGGAAGCCCTCGTTCGAGACGTCGTCCTTCGTGATGGCCTGCAGGATGGTGCGGGCTGCCGGACCCCAGATGCCAAGGGTCGTGTAGGTCGAGGTGAGGTCGACGACCTGTGCGGTGCCGTCGGCGGGCAGCTGGTCGGTGAACCACTTCTTGTCAGCCATGCCGTGGGCGCCACCCGTCACGACCCGGAAGTGATCGTGCGCGAGCCGCATGATCGTCAGGTCGGACTTGAAGCCGCCATTGGGCGACAGGACCGGCGTGTAGACGACCTTGCCGACAGCGACGTCCATCTGTCGAAGGGCGGTGCGCTGCACGGTTTCGAGTGCGCCCAGACCGATCACGTCGAAGATGCAGAAGGCCGTGAGGTCGACGAGACCGGCGGTCTCACGCATCTCCAGGTGCTCGGCGTTGATGATGGGCGACCACCAGCGTGCCTCCCACTCCGATGTGCGGGGCATGACGGCATCGCCGTACTTCTCCAGCAGACCGGCATTGGACTCGTACCAGAACGGCCGCTCCCAGCCCACGGTCTCGAAGAACACCGCGTCCAGCGCCTTCTCGCGCTCGAAGTAAGGCGACAGGCGCACGTTGCGGTTGCTGGCCCACTGCTCCATCGGGTGCACGATCCCGTAGGTCTTGTTGAAGCCCTCGGAGGTGCGCGCCACGATGTGCTCGCGGGTCTTGTGGTGGTCATGGAAGCGAGCGATGTCCGACGCGTGGAGGTCGATCTCGGACTCTCCGAGCACCATCCACTCAGCGACCGACTTGCCGGTGCCGGGGCCTTCCTTGATCCACACCGCCGCGACGGACCACAGGCCCTTGACCTCAGGCGTCTCGCCCAGGATCGGCATGCCGTCGGGGGTGAGGGACAGCAGCCCATTGATGGCGTACTTCTCGCGCACGTTCTCGTCGCCGATGATCTCGGGCATCAGTTCGAGCGAGTGCTCATCCTGCAGATCGAAGTCGACCTGGGTGAAGGGCATCTCGGTGGGGGACAGGGCCGCCTCGGCGTTGGAGGGGATGTCCTCAACCTCGTGCAGGATCGGCCGGTGGGCGTAGGAGCCGACCTCGAGGCCGCTGCCGTGCTGGCGCTCGTACATGTTGGTGTCCATGTCGCGGACGATCGGGTACTCGATGTCGCCCTTGGCGTCGGCGAAGCGTGGCACCGGGCCGATGTCCTTCATCTGGTGGACGGCGGGCGTCAGCGGGATGATCGCGCCAGCCATTCTCGCCATCTTCGGGCTCCAGCAGCCGCACGCGATGATGACGTAGTCGGCCTCGATACGGCCCTGGTCCGTGAGCACGGCCGCGACGTGCCCGTCCACGACCTCGATGTCGAGCACCTCGGTGTTGGCGAAGACGGACAGCGCACCCATCTCGAGCGCGCGCTCGCGCATGATCGTTCCGGCCCGCAGGGAGTCGACCACGCACACGCTCGGCGTGTAGAAGCCGCCGAGGATGACGGTCTCGTCGATGTAGGGGACGAGCTCCTTGACCTGGTCGGGCGTCAGGATCTGGGTGTCGTCGATGTCGAACGACTTCGCCGAGGACATGCGGCGCTGCAGCTCCTGCATGCGCGCGGGAGTACGGGCGACCTCGATGCCGCCGCACTCGGTGAGGACGCCCATCTCCTTGTACTGCCGCATGCTCTCGTGCGTCAGCTCCGTCATCTCCTTGGTGTGATCCACCGGGAAGAGGAAGTTCGATGCGTGACCGGTCGAGCCACCGGGGTTGGGCAGCGGGCCCTTGTCGACCTGCACGATGTCGCGCCAGCCGAGCCGCGCGAGGTGGTAGGCCATGGAGTTTCCGACGATGCCGGCTCCGATGATGACGGCCTTCGCAGATGTGGGCAGGTTCATTGCTTCCCTCTCGTGTGGTGCGGTGTCGGTTGTGCGTCGGTTGGTGCGGTCATGGGGTTCAGATGGATCGACGGACGTCTGCTTCGAAGCCCTCAACGTGCGTGGACATGATGGCGGCGGCTCCGTCGGCATTCCCGTCGCGGATTGCCAGCAGGATGTCGCGGTTCTCGGCCATCGCCTGGTGCAGGTGCGTGACCTTGTCGAGGGCGACGAACCAGATGCGCAGGGCGTGCATGTAGTGCTGCTCCAGTACGGCCTGCACGTACTCGTTGTGCGCGCAGCGGTAGACGTGATGGTGCACGCGCTGGTCGAGTTCGATCAGATCGCGCATGTCCGGGTCATCACCGGTGGCGGCCATGGCCTCAAGCAGCGCGTCGATCACCGCGAGGTCCTCGTCGGTGCGGCGCTCGGCCGCGAGACGGGCGGCGAAGGGCTCGAGTTCCTCGCGGAGCTCCGAGATGGCGGTCAGGTCGCGGGTGTCGAGGGCGGCGACGAACATCCCGCGCCGCGGGTAGACGTCGACCAGGTGCTCGTTCGAGAGCCGGTGGAGCGCCTCGCGGACGGGGGTACGGCCGACGCCCAACTGGGACTGCAGCTCGGGTTCGCTGATGACCGCGCCGGGCGGGAGCTCGAGGGTGACGATGAGGCGGCGGATGTCCCGGTAGGCCCGCTCGGCGAGGGATTCGTCGCCCGTGAGATCCGGTTCGACGAGCATGGCGGCGGTCACGGAATAGATATATCAGTTATCAGCACTCCCCGCCACCCCTTTGAGTGGCGGGTGGTGGGGGTGTCCGGCGGCTGAAATACCCCCACAAGCCGCCGCTCAACGGGGTTGGAGGAGGGTGGCGAGGGCTGCCGTCAGGCCGCCGGACGCCGCACCGGCACCCGCACCGTCGTCTGCACCGGCACCCGCACCTGCACCGGCACCCGCACGCTCGAGGACGGCTCGTTCAGCCTCTGACCCTTTCGTTGAGTGGCGGGTGGTGGGGGTGTCCGGCGCCTGAAATACCCCCACAGGCCGCCGCTCAACGGGGTTGGAGGAGGGTGGCCAGGGCTGCGGTCAGGCCACCGGCACCGGCGTCTGGACCCGCACCGTTGCCCGCGCCGGCAGCCGCCAGACCACCGACGTCGCGGATCTGCAGGGGCAGGCCGAGGCGCTCCGCTGCGCGGGTGGCCGCACGTTCGAGGTCGGGGGTCCGCCGGGTCGCCAGCCACACCACGCGCGTGTAGTGCCGGAAGTAGTCCGGCAGCAGTTCCGGGTGGCGGTCGAGGCCGAGCTCACGCCAGACCAGACGCTCGAAACCCGCTGCCAGGAAATCCGTGAGGAAGTAGGTGCCCGGCTCGGCAGCCGACAACTCCGTGATGACGTCGGCACCGGCATAGACGTCGTAGCAGTGCGAGCCAGGCAGCCGGACGACTCCGAGCCGTTCACACACCTCGTCGAGAGCACCGTAGGTGCCGCAGTCGGCGTAGCCGATCGCAATGCGCTCGTAGCGCGGGGCCAGCTCAGCAACCTGTGCCTCGACGGAGGGAGCGATCTGCTCGGGTCGGTTGTGCAGCAGCGGGGGAAGCGGATGGATGTCGACGGCCCAGCCCTGTTGCTCGCAGATCATCGAGATGTCGACGCTGAGTGCACCGCACGCGATGATCGCGATGCGCGCGTCGTCAGACGGGGAAGGCGAGCTCATCGACGAACCGGTCGTTGAAGTCGGTGCGATCGGACAGCTCGAGGTACTCGATCTCACGGATGAGTGCGGCGGCACCGTGGCGTTCAGGACCGGAGAGAAGTGACATCTTCGCGCCCTCACCGGCGACGTTCCCTGCGCTGACGATGCGCAGCACGGGGATGGGCGGGACCAGCCCGATCGCCACGGCGTTGCGTGCCGAGAGATAGGTGCCGAACGAGCCGGCGAGCAGCACCTGCTGGATGTCGGCCGGATCGGCTCCGAACTCCTCGACGAGCAGCTTCCAGCCGGTCGAGATCGCGGCCTTCGCGAACTGCAGTTCACGCACATCACGTTGGCTGAGGTAGACGGCTTCGTGCTCATCGGTCTCGGCGGACAGGGTGAAGATGCGCTCGCCGTTGAGCTGGGTGAGTCGCGGGGCCAGCAGCGGTAGGAGTTCGGCGGCCGACTCCTCAGGGATATACCGGCCGCTGGCGTCGATGATGCCGATGCGAACGAGCTCGGCCACGGCGTCGACGAGTCCGGAGCCGCAGAGTCCGACCGGATGGACATCGCCGATGACCTGCAGGTGAACACCCTCATCGTCAATCGTGATGACCTCGATCGCTCCTGGGGCCGCACGCATGCCGCACTTGATGGACGCCGCCTCGAAGGCGGGACCGGCGGGGGCGGCCGTGGCCATCAGGCGCTCGCCGTCACCGAGCACGATCTCGCAGTTCGTGCCGATGTCGATGAACAGGCGCAGGCGCTTATCGCGGTCCATCCCCGTGGCGAGGGCGCCGGCGATGATGTCGCCGCCGACGTAGGCCCCGAGGGCGGGGAACAGGAAGGCCCGCGCTCGCGGGTTGAGCGCGAAGCCCAAATCGCTCGCGAGCATGGTCGGGTAGGTCTCGGTGGCGAGGATGAAGGGCGCGACGCCGAGCGGCTCGGGATCGATGCCGAGGGCAATCTGCGTCATGGTGGCGTTGCCAGCGATGGCGACCTCGTAGATCTCGTTCGGGTCGATGTCGGCCTCGGCGCAGACCTCCGCCGCGAGTTCGGCGAGGGTCTCGTGGGCGAGTTGCTGCAGCTTGTCGAGCGCATTCGGATCGAGCATGGTGGCGCTGATGCGGCTGATGACATCCGCCCCGAACGGCTGCTGCTTGTTGAGCATCGACGCCACGGCCAGCGGTGTGCCCGTCGAGAGATCGAGCAGGGTCGCCACGACAGTGGTCGTGCCGAGGTCGCACGCGATTCCGAAGAGCCGCTCGGACGTGTCGCCGGGCTCGACAGCCACGAGCATGTCATCGACGACGACGGCGGTGACATCGAAGTTGTTGGCGCGCAGGATGCGCGGCAACTCGCGCAGTACGTGCGGGTCGATGTTCTCCGTCAGGTCGGTGATCTCGTCGAGCACGCGTCGCGAATCGGGACGCTGGTCGGTGAGGGTGGGATCCGTCATCGTGATGTGGCGCTTGACGACGGACGGTCGCAGGATCACCTGACGACCGACACCGACGGTGGCGGCCTTCGGCCGGGTGGTCAGGGGCGGGACGTGGATGCGCAGATCGCATGTCGCATTGGCGATGCAGGCGAGGCGCCAGCCGTCTGCCAGCTCCGTGGGGTTGAAGGCCCGCGAGTCCAGACGGCCGACGGGCACCGTTCCCTCGAGAACCTGCACCTTGCACTTCTTGCACGTGCCGTGTCCGCCACATGTGGAGTCGATCGCGATGCCATTCCAGCTGGCGGCGTCGAAGACCGATACGCCCGTGGGCACGCGAACGCTCTTCCCGGACGGCTCGAAGGCGAGATCGACGCGTGCAACGGCTGGGGGGTGGAGCTCGGTGGACTCGTGCTGGGGGTCCATCAGCGGTGTGTGCTCCCTATTCGGCTGCAGCGGCCGCGGCAGCAGCCTGGCGTGCGCGGTGTGCGGCGATCCAGTTGGCGCCCCACTCATCATTGCCGTTCATCAGGTCGGCAGCCCGGACGGCCGTGACGACCTGCGCCGTGCGGGAATCCATGATCGCGCTGGTCAGGCCGGCCGTCATCGCCATGGGCAGGAACACCGAGTTGAGGGTGTGCCGGTCCGGCATGCCGAAGGAGACGTTGGAGGCGCCGAGAGTCATGTTGACGCCAACATGCTCCTTGATCAGACGGATGGTCTCCAGCGTGCGCACGACCATCGTCGAGTCGGCGCCGATCGGCATCGCAAGCGGATCGATGACGATGTCCTCGATCGGGATGCCGTACTTCGTTGTCGCGTAGTCCACGATCACCTTCGTCAACTCGAGGCGGCGCGCAGGCTCCTCGGGGATCTCGAACTCGTCGTTCGGGAGAGCGATGATGGCCGCGCCGTACTTCTTCACCAGCGGCAGGATGAGATCCATCCGCTCGGTCTCGGCCGTGATGGAGTTGACCAGCGCCTTGCCCTGGTAGACGGCCAGGCCCGCCTCGAGTGCCTCGACGACGGACGAGTCGATGCACAGCGGCAGATCCGTGAGCTGCTGGATGAGCGTGACGGCGGCGGCGAGCGCCTCGGGCTCGTCGATCATGGGTGCCCCCATGTTGACGTCGAGCATCGTCGCACCGCCTGCGACCTGTGCAACCACGTCGGCCTCGATCGCCGAGTAGTCGCCTGCGCGGAGCTGCTCCTGGAACTTCTTGCGACCCGTCGGGTTGATGCGCTCGCCGATGATGCAGAACGGCTGGTCGTGACCGATCGTGATCGTCTTGGTCGCCGAACTAAGCACTGTGTGCATGCTGCTCCTCGAAGCGTGGGCCGATGGCTAGGTCTTCCGTGAGGCGTCGAACGCTGTCGTCGTGCCGGAAGTCGGTGATGTGGAGTCCGGCAACGCCCGGGATCGACAGGGCATGCTCGGCCAGCTCTCGGACGAGTTGGTAGGACTCCTCCTTGGGATCGACACTGGTCGCGACCCGCTCGATCGTCGCGGCGGGCACGCTGATGCCGGGGACGCTGTCGTTCATGAAGCTGAGGGCGCGGGCTGCCTTGGTGAGGCACACGGTCGGCAGGATGGCCGCGCGCTCAGCCACGCCGTTTGCGACGCATGCGGCAATGAAGGCCTCGAGCTGTTCAGGGCGGTAGTGGATCTGCAACTGCAGGAAGCGGGCGCCGGCATTGACCTTCTTCAGGGCCCGCTCTGCGCGGTACTCCAGAGGGGGAGCCGTGGGGTTCTCGACGGCACCGACGAAGAGATGGGGAGCAGTCTTCATCTTCCGGCCCGACAGGTACATGCCCGTGCCCATGATCGTGGCCACCTTGATGAGCTGTGGACCATCGAGGTCATAGACGCGTCGGGCTTCGGGCTCATCCCCGGCTGTGACGTCATCACCGGTGAGCGCGCAGATGTTCTGCACGCCGAACATGGAGACACCGACGATGTCGGACTGGATCGCCAGCCGGTTCTTGTCGCGGCAGACCACCTGCAGGATCGGATTGAAGCCGAGTTGGGTGAGCGCGATTGCCATAGCGGTGTTGGAGGCGTGCGCGTGTGCCGCGGGGTTGTCGGTGACGTTGATGGCATCAACCCAGGGCGCGAGCTTCTCTGCTGCGGCGCGAATGTCATCGAGGGTGCCGCCGTCGAAGGACGGGAATTCGGCGGTGACGACCGGCCGGGTGCGCGTCTGGCACAGCACCTCGAAGGCGTTCGGCGACGTCGGGCTCATGCGTGCGCCTCCGAGGCAGCCCAGCCGGGCGGGGTCACGCGATCCCGGCCGTTCAGCAGGTTGAGCCAGGACGACTGGCCCTGCAGTGCATTGTTGACCGGCGGCCGGAGGTGATCGAACTCCTCGCGCCATGAGCGGGGAAGGAGCGGCATGTGCTGAGAACGGTCGTGGGCCTTCACCCAGATGCAGCGCATCTCCGGGACCACCTCGCAGTGCCCGTCCTCGCGCACGCCGCCGCAGGGCCCGTTGCGGAGCGTCTTCGGGCAGGTCATCGGGCAGGTCATCCCCGTGCTGTGCAGCACGCACTGCCCGCACATGCGGCAGTCCCACACGGGCTTCTTGATCCCGTGCTCGATCAGGGGGAGCAGACCGCCCATGGCTGCTAGGCGTTCACGGAGGCGCGGCGCTTGGCGATGAGGTCCTTTGCGCGGCGCACAGCAGTGGCGGCGTCAGCTGCGTAGCCGTCGGCCCCGCATACATCCGCATACTCCTGGGTCACGGGTGCACCGCCCACCATGATGATGACCTGATCGCGCAGGCCGGCCTTCTCGATCGCGTTGATATTGGCCTTGAACATCGGCATGGTCGTCGTCAGGAAGGCTGACATTCCGACGATGTCGGGCTTGTGCTCCTCGATGCCAGCGATGAACTTCTCCGGTGCGGCCTGCACACCGATGTCGATGACATGGAAGCCAGCGCCCTCGAGCATGATGTTGACGAGGTTCTTGCCGATGTCGTGCACATCGCCCTTGACCGTGCCCATGAGGAACGTGCCGACGGTCTCGACACCAGTCTGGGCGAGCAGCGGCCGCAGGACATCCAGCGCACCAGACATGGCCCGGCCGGCGATGAGCATCTCCGGCACGAAGTAGTCGCCGCGCTCGAAGCGCGCGCCCACCTCCTCCAGCGAGGGGATGAGCGCCTCGAACAGGATCTGCTCCGGAGTCATCCCGATGGAGAGGCCCTCGTTCGTCAGCGCGAGGACGGCCGGGGCATTGCCCACCATCGTCTCGTCATAGAGGTTCTTGAGGATCTCGTCGGGCGTCATGCTGCGCCTGCCTTCCGCTGCTTGGTCGTTGGGTAGCCGAGTTCTACTGAGAGTGCGCTCGCCTCGCGGACGAGCAGTTCGCCGATCGCCACGAACCGATCGCGTCCGATCCGGACAGACGGCCCCGATACGGACAGGGCAGCAACGCACGTCCCGTCGGCCGAGCGCACGGGCGCTGCGATGGCCACAAGGCCGGGCTCGAGCTCGGAGTCGGCGACTGCCCAGCCCTGCTTGCGGACGCGCGTCAGTTCGGCTTCGAGGCGGTCGCGTCCGGCGATCGTCCGTGGGGTGCGGCGCTCGAGGCGCCCGTCGGGGAGCGAGGTGCCCTCTGCCAGGAACACCTTTCCCAGCGCAGTGCAGTGCAGGGGAACCCGCATGCCGACCCAGTTCACATTGCCCATGAGGAAGGTGGAGTCGACCTGCGCGATCTGCTCGACCTCGTGTCCCACGACGACCGCGATGTTGACGGTTTCGCCCGTTGAGGCGCTGATCGCGTCAAGGTGCGGAGCGGCCAGGGTGAGGAGCTCGTCATACGGGCGGTTGGCGTGGGCAAACCGGGTGAGCACGGAGCCTGGGTGCAGGGTCCCGTCTTCATCGCGGGCTACGAGTTCGTTGTGCTCCAGACTGGACAGCAACCGGGAGACGGTGCTCTTGGCCAGACCGCTTTCGCGCTGCAGGTCAGTGAAGGTGAGTGGCTCGTCGGACTCGAGAATCGACACGAGGAGCTGCGCCGCGCGATCGACGGCCTGCGTACCGGCTGTCGCCTGCATGCCACCTCCCGTGAGGGCCGCCGAATGACGATCCACTAGTTCCGCATTATGGAACACAAGTTCCACGCTGAGTGTAGGATCGGCAACACGCCCGGTCAACCGCTTCGGCCTATGCCGACCGACCCGAAGGACGCGCCTGTGTTCGTCAACAACATGCCGCGATACGAGATCCTCTCCGAGCAGGCGATGGAGACCCTGGACAAGGGGTGGAAGCGGATCCTCACGGAACTCGGGATCGAGTTCATGAAGCCCGAGGCCCTGGAACTCTTCCGTGCGGCCGGCCAGCGGATCGACGGCGACAAGGTGTTCCTCGACCCGGACTTCGTCCTCGAGCAGGTGGCCAAGGCGCCGCGCGAGTTCGATATGCAGGCACGCAACCATGCCAACGACGTGCACATCGGCGGCAACCACATGGTCTTCTCGAGCAACTACGGTTCGCCGTTCGTTCGCAGGGGCGATGTGCGCCGCGACGGCTCGATGGAGGACTTCCGGAACTTCTGCAAGCTCGCGCAGTCATTCACTGCGATGGACAGCGTGGGCGGCGTCGTCGTCGAGCCGAATGACGCCCCGCTCGACTCGCGTCACCTCGACATGGTGTCGACGGCGCTCATGTACACCGACAAGATCATCATGGGCAACGTCGTCAGCCAGCAGAACGCCCTCGACACCATCGCGATGGGTGAGATGGTCTTCGGAGGGCGGCAGTCGATCGAGGACAAGCCCTTCTGCATCTCGCTGGTCAACTGCAACTCGCCCCTGCGATGGGACGACCGCATGCTCGACGCGCAGTTCGAGTACACCAAGGCCAGCCAGCCGGTGATCATGACGCCGTTCCTCCTGATGGGTGCCATGTCGCCCGTCTCGATCCCGGCCGCCCTGGTTCAGCAGATCGCCGAGTCGCTGTCGGGCATCGCCCTCTCGCAGCTGATCCGGCCCGGTGCGCCCGTCGTGTTCGGCTCGTTCCTCTCCAACATCGACATGCAGTCCGGCTCCCCGCAGTTCGGCACCCCCGAGTCGGCCATCGGCCTGCTGTGCACCGGCCAGATCGCCCGCCGCTTCGGGCTCCCCTTCCGCACCGGCGGCGGGCTCAACTCATCGCAGACCCCCGATGCGCAGGCGGCCTACGAGTCCCTCATGACGATGCTCCCGACCTTCCTCGCCGGTGCGAACTTCGTCATGCACACGGCAGGCTGGCTCGAGGGCGGTCTCGTGGCGAGCTACGAGAAGTACGTGATGGACGTCCAGGTGCTGGAGTCCCTGCAGCGCGAATTCACCCCGCTGGAGATCGACGAGGAGTCGCTGGCCTTCGGCGCGCATGAGGAAGTGGGCCACGGCGGGCACTTCCTTGGCGCAGCCCACACGATGGAGCGCTTCCGCGACTGCTTCTACCGTCCGTTCCTCTCCTCTTCCGATAACTTCGAGCGCTGGAACCGACTTGGTGCACGCGATACCGCCACCCGAGCTGGTGAGATCGCTGACAAGAAGATCGAGGAGTACGAGATGCCGCCGATGGACCCTGCCCTGCGGGAGGAGCTCGAGGCATTCGTCGTGCGTCGTCGCGCCGAGCTCGGCGACTGACATGGCCAAGACGTACGACTACGTCATCGTCGGCGGCGGATCAGCGGGGAGTGCCGTCGCCAATCGACTGTCGGCCGACCCGTCTGCCTCCGTCCTGGTCCTGGAGGCCGGGCGTCCCGACAGCTGGTGGGATGTATACATCCACATGCCGGCGGCGCTGACCTTCCCGATCGGCAATCCGCGCTACGACTGGATGTACTCGACCGAGCCTGAGCCCTTCATGGACGACCGTCGTGTCACTCAGGGCCGGGGCAAGGTGCTCGGCGGGTCCAGCAGCATCAACGGGATGATCTTCCAGCGAGGCAATCCGCTCGACTACGAGCGCTGGGGTGCCGATCCCGGCATGGGGTCATGGGACTACGCGCACTGCCTGCCCTACTTCAAGCGCATGGAGACCTGCCCGACGGGTGCCGACGACTGGCGCGGCGACAGTGGGCCCCTGCGGCTCGAGCGGGGCCCGGTCGCGAACCCGCTGTTCGGAGCCTTCTTCGAGGCCGTCCAGCAGGCGGGGCATTCCCTGACCTCCGACGTGAACGGCTACCGGCAGGAGGGCTTCGCGGCCTTCGACCAGAGCCTGCAGCGCGGGCGGCGGCTCTCGGCCGCGGGTGCCTACCTGCATCCCGTGATGGACCGGCCGAACCTCACTGTCCTGACGAACGCCCTCGTGACCCGAGTGCTCATGGACGGCACGCGGGCGACGGGCGTGGAGGTCACCGACCCCAAGGGCAAACTCCGCCGCATCGACGCGGGCGAGGTGATCCTGTGCGGTGGCGCGTTCAACTCGCCGCAGTTGCTGCAGCTATCGGGGATCGGCGACGCTGACCACCTTCGCAGCGTGGGAGTCGAGCCCGTCCACCACCTGCCTGGTGTCGGTGAGAACCTGCAGGACCACCTCGAGGTCTACGTGCAGCACACGGCGAAACAGCCCGTCTCGCTGAACCCGAACCTCAAACTGTGGAAGCGTCCGTTCATCGGTGCGGAGTGGCTGTTCCTGCGCTCCGGCCCAGGTGCCTCGAACCACTTCGAGGGTGGCGGATTTGCGCGCAGCAACGACGAGGCGGCATACCCGAATCTGATGTTCCACTTCCTGCCGATCGCCGTGCGCTACGACGGCACGGCTCCCGCGGGCGGCCACGGCTACCAGGTGCACATCGGCCCGATGTACAGCGATGCACGCGGATCCGTGCGTATCACGAGCGCCGACCCCACGGCAGCCCCGGCGATCAGGATGAACTACCTGTCGACGGAGCAGGACCGACGTGAGTGGGTGGAGGCGGTCGCCGTGGCGCGCGAGATCCTGGCCCAGCCGGCCTTCGAGCCCTTCAGCGGCGGCGAGATCTCACCCGGACCGGAAGTCAGTACTCCCGAGCAGATCCTGGAATGGGTCCGACGGGATGGGGAGACGGCCTACCACCCGTCCTGCACCTGTCGGATGGGCACCGACGACATGTCGGTCGTCGATCCGCTCACGATGGGGGTGCATGGCACTCAGGGGCTGCGAGTCGTGGACGCGTCGGTCATGCCGTACATCACCAATGCCAACCTCTACGCTCCGACGATGATGATCGCTGAGAAGGCGGCCGACCTCATCAGTGGCGCCAATCCGCTGCCGCCTGAGCACGTTTCGTTCTATCGTCACGGTGAACGGCAGGCGACGGCCTAGCGGCCGACCGGTTGCGACGGACTAACGAGACAAGCGAGGGTACGCACGTTGGCAGATCTCCTGATCGACGGCCGATGGGTTGCCTCGGTGACGGGCCGCACCCGTGAGATCCGCTGCCCAGCCGACGGCTCGCTGGTCGCCGTTGTCGACGAGGCGGGCAGCGACGACACGGTCGCTGCCATTGCAGCGGCACGGCGGGCTTTCGACGACGGGCCGTGGCCGCACACCTCCGCAACCGACCGGTCTGCGCTCCTGGGCCGCGTCGCCGACCTGCTCGAGCGCGATGTCGAGAAGATCGCGCGAGCGGAGTCCCTCGACACCGGCAAGCGGATCGTCGAGGCTCGCTACGACGTCGCCGACGTGGTGCGCTGCTTCCGCTACTTCGCAGGGATGGCCCAGGGATTCTCGGGGCGAGTCGTCGAGACCGGCAATGACGGATTCCTCTCACGCATCGACTTCGAGCCGGTCGGCGTGTGCGGGCTGATCACGCCGTGGAACTACCCCCTTCTGCAGGCCTCATGGAAGGTCGCTCCCGCGCTGGCGACCGGCAACACCTTCGTCATCAAGCCCAGTGAACTCACGCCCAGCACGACCATCCTGCTCATGGGAATCCTGCAGGAGGCCGGCCTGCCCGACGGCGTCGCGAACCTCGTCCTGGGCGCGGGTCCCGAGGCTGGTGCGCCACTCAGCGAGCATCCCGATGTCGATCTGGTGTCCTTCACCGGTGGCCTGCTCACTGGGCGCCGCGTGATGGCGGCAGCGGCCGGAACCGTGAAGAAGGTGGCGCTCGAACTCGGCGGGAAGAACCCGAACATCGTCTTCGCCGATGCCGATCTCGATGCCGCGCTCGACAACGCGCTGACGGCCGTCTTCCTGCATTCGGGACAGGTCTGCTCGGCGGGAGCCCGGCTGATCGTCGAGGAGTCGATCCACGATGCGTTCGTCGATGCGCTCGTCGAGCGCGCAGCCCTGATCCGGCTTGGCGGCCCGTTCGACGACAACGCGGAGACCGGCACGCTCATCTCCGCTGCCCATCGCGAGAAGGTCCAGCGCTATGTCGACGCGGCGGTCGCCGAAGGCGCCGTGCTGCGATGTGGCGGCACCCCGCCGACGGATCCGGCGCTCGCTGACGGGTGCTACTTCCTGCCGACGATTCTCGACGGCTGCATGACGACGATGGGATGCGTGCAGGACGAGTCCTTCGGCCCGGTCATGACGGTCGAGACCTTCCGCACCGAGGACGAGGCGATCGCGATCGGGAACGACACGATGTACGGCCTGGCCGGTGCCGTGTGGTCGTCAGACGCCGGTCGAGTGCAGCGCGTTGCAAAGCGCCTGCGCCACGGCACGATCTGGATCAACGATTACCACCCGTACCTGCCGCAGGCGGAGTGGGGCGGGTTCAAGCAGTCGGGGGTGGGTCGCGAACTCGGGCCCACAGGGATGCAGGAGTACCTCGAGGCCAAGCACGTCTACCAGAATCTGAACCCGGCCCCGAGCGGATGGTTTGCGGGGGAGTCTTCTCCGGAGGTGTCCGCGTGAGCGAGGAGTCGTCGATGCCCGCGGTCGCCGACGCCGCGGCGGCGATCTCGGTGCGATCGCTGTGGAAGGTCTTCGGACCCAGCGCTGACAAGGTCGTCGGCACGCCTCTCGCGGACCTCACCCGCAAGGAACTGCTCAATGAGACCGGTTGCGTCGCCGCCGTGCGCGACGTGTCCTTCGATGTCGCGCCGGGGGAGGTCTTCGTCGTCATGGGGCTCTCGGGCTCAGGCAAGTCGACGTTGGTGCGCTGCCTTACGCGCCTGATCGAGCCCACCGAGGGCAGCGTCCTCGTCAGCGGCGAGGACATCCTGAAGGCATCGCCCTCCCGACTGCGGGAGCTGCGGCGCACGCAGTTCTCCATGGTCTTCCAGCACTTCGGCCTTCTGCCACACCGCCGGGTCATCGACAACATCGCCTACAGCCTCGAGATCAATGGTGTGAAGAAGGAGGCCCGCCATGCACGGGCCAACGAGGTGATCGAGCTCGTGGGCCTGCACGGCTACGCCAACGCGTACCCAGAGCAGCTCTCGGGCGGCATGCAGCAACGCGTGGGACTCGCGCGGGCACTGGCCGTTGATCCGAAGGTCATGTTCCTGGACGAGCCGTTCAGTGCGCTCGACCCGCTCATCCGCCGGGACATGCAGGCAGAGGTCATGCGCCTGCATCGGGATCTCGGCAAGACGATGGTCTTCATCACCCACGACCTGGCCGAGGCGATGAAGGTCGGT
>CAIVQM010000348.1 GCA_903908025.1 uncultured bacterium | reverse complement strand
GGGGGGGGGGAGATGCTCGGTGCTCTCGGGGACGAGACACCCAATGACCGGATCCATCCCGTGCAGCACACTCACTCTGAGTGGGCCGTATGTCGACAACCGTCGCGGAAACGTCACGGTCGAGAGATATGCCCTGGACCAGGCCGAAATCGTGGTGCAGATCCCTCCGGGCGTCCACACTGCCGGCACCACGCACCGCATCAATCTCGCCGGCGCCCACCTGACCGGCCTAGTCGACAGGCTGCGGGAAGTCGCCAACGCCCTCGAGGCGTGCACCGAGCTCGAGGTCTCTGTAGAAGGCGTGGCGTGACGGGGGACCAGGTCCCCATCGGTTTCGCGGCTATCACGTTGGGTGTGTCTACGGACACTATCCGCCGCTATCTCGATAACGGGACCCTCGACGGCTGCCGTCTGCCGTCCGGGCATCGACGGATCACCCGCGAATCCCTCGAGCGCGTCAAGGCCGAGGGGGTCCAGGCATGAGCACACAGGAATCCCTCGAGTTCGATGCCGAATGGGACCGGATCACTGACCTGGCTGTCGCCGAGGCGCAGCTGCACGCCCACACCGAACCGTCCTGCCGATTCTGCGACAACGCGAACGGGGCCACGGCGAAGGCCGCCGCGACAGCCGCGGTGAAGCGGGACCTGGCATGGTGGGATGAGGCCGTGACCTGGCTGGCCCAGTTGCCATCCGGTTTCGAGTTCACAGCTGACGACCTGGTCGCCGGATGCGGGAAGCCGTGGGGGTCTCCGAACCAGATCGGTGCCCGGCTGCGCTCCTGGTCATTCGCGAACGCCATCCACCCTGTCGGTGTGGCCGAAGCGGGCCGCGCCGAATCACACGGCCGACTGCTGCGCTTGTGGGCGGTGGCGTGATGGACCTCATTCTCATTGCCATCACTGTCGGCGCTCTGTCATTCGTGGCGTGGCTCGCCCGGCGAGTGGGGGAGGACGCGGCTGCCCGCCAGTACCAGGGCGAACTCGCCTCGCTGCGGGCCAAGGTCCGCCGGTTGCAGCGTGACCTCGACAACGCACATGAGGAAACCGCGATGGTGCGCCGTGCCGTCCGGGGTGATGCGGCATGACCGCCGACCTCTTCACGGCCCTGGCGAAAGCGAACGCCGTGATAACAAACCCGTCGAAGGATGGGAAGGGCAACTACGGCCAGTACCTCACCTTGGACGCCCTCCTCGACCACGTCCGCAAGCCGCTCGCAGCCCAGGGCCTGTCCATCGTCCAGGACGTGATACTTGAGGCCGACCGCGTCCAGATCGTCACCCAGATCCTGCACTCATCGGGGGAGTCGATCGTGTTCGGTCCCCTGTCGGGTCCGGCCGGCGCGAACTGGCAGCAGCTCGGTGGCGCAGTGTCCTACGGCCGCCGGTACGCACTCCTCGCGGCCTTGGGCATCGCGGGCGGTGATGACGATGACGCCCAAGGCCACACGAATGCGAACCCCGGCCAGTCCGGCAGCGCCGGCGTTCGCGCTACCGCCCTGGCCGGACGGGCAACGGAGAAGCAGATAGCGTTCCTGTCGCGACTGATGAGGGAGCAGCACATCTCCGAGGCGCTCCTGGCGGACTTCTGCCGAGACAAGTTCGGATGGGACACACCCGTCGAAGGCTTGTCCCACCTGTCGAAGGATCACGCGGGCCTCATCATCGACGCCCTCACCGCTCAGGCGAAGGCCGACAAGGCGACGCGGTCGAAGACGGCCGACCCGGACGACCCGTGGGTGTCCGCGCCACTGATCGACCCCGAGACCGGGGAGGTAGCCCGATGACTGCAGTGAGGTACGCAAACCCGTTGGAACTGATGACGCTGGACGAGGTAGCGGAGTACGTCCCTTGCTCTGTCCGCTTAGCACGACGCCTGGTCGATGAGCAGCGAATCCGTACCTATCGCGTGGGAAGGTTCGTCCGCATATCGCGGGCTGACCTAGACCAGTGGATAGCCGCCAGTGTGGTCGACGGCGCAGCTGCCACCGCATCCATGGACCGAGCGTGGGAAGCGGGATGGAACGAGGCTATGAGACAGGTGCGGGATTACCTACTCGCCCACAATCGGAGCGAGACCTTGGAATGGCTGGGGGGCGACCGATGAACTGGGACAGGGTGCAACGCCTCGAGATGGAACTGGCGATGGTCCGGGCCGTCCTGGTCGAGCGGACAGCGGAACGGGATAGGGCGAGGGATCTGGCGTGCCGCCTCGAGGCCGAACTGGCACAGGTGACGGCATGAGTCGTTGCTTCTACTGCCATGGCCGCAAGATCGTCTACAACCCTCAAGGTGAAGTAGACATGGAGGCCTGTCCCGCGTGCGACGGGACAGGCGTCCAGGCTGATCGGGGACAGTGATGACGCGCCCGTGGCACATCGATTACGCCCGGACCTCGGACGGTTACGCCGCGCTGTGCCCGTACTGCCACCGGCAGGCGGAGTACCCGTCGTTGGCAGCTGCTGTCCTCGCGGGCCTGAATCACGCCGATAACTGTGGGGGGCCGATCCATGCATGACCCCCTATGCCCGTGGCATGACATGGGAACGGTCTGTACCTGTGCGCTGATACGCGCTGTCCGCGCCGATGAGCGGCAGAGGTGGCAGCCGAAGACACCCGTACAGCGTGGGCATGCCGCGTTGTGCTGGTGCTCGGAGTGCATGGGTACGGCGGTGGGGCCGGCGTGATCCAGTGCGTTGCCCTTGTCCTGGACTTCGCACCCGATGACTGGCAGTCAGGCACACGCCTGGTCGCGCTCGCCCTGGCTGACCGTGTCAATCACGACTGGCAGGCGTGGCCCTCGATCGGGGATCTGTCCAGGCGAACGGGCCTATCCGAACGTGTCTGTCAGCGACACCTTCGACACCTCGAGGACGCCGGTGTCATCGCCCGACATGGACAGCGAAACATCGACGGACGCGCCGTATCTAACCTGTGGATATGGCTGTGGAGAATCAGTGGACAACCTGTGGATAACTCAAGGCAGGGGTGACGCCCACGTCACCGGGGGGGTGACGCCCACGTCACCCCCATCCGTGAGGGGGAGGGGTGACGCCCACGTCACCCAAACCGTAATACCTAAACCACAAGTAGAACCGAGGCCGACCATGACGCCGAACCCACGACACACAAGCGCCTATCGAACATGGGTACGCACCGTGCTCGACAGGTGCGAACCCACATGCATCCGATGCGGCTACCCAGTCGACATGAACCTCCCCAGGACACACCCCCAAGGCGCCAGCGCAGACCACGACCCACCCCTGTCACAGACAGGCGACGCAACCCCAGGCATGGACGGCAGCGGCATCGCCCACCTCAGCTGCAACCGATCACACGGCGGACGACTCGGCGCATCGAAGACAAACGCGAAAAAATCAGCGACGAAACCCAGACGACCAGTTTTAGACGCACCACAGTCACCTCCCGCCGCCCCTCGCCTTCGTACCCCGAAAGGCCCCAAGGAAGCCCTAGAAGGGGTCTCTAAGCCCGTAACTCGGCCAGATGGTCTACTGATGCCACGGATGGAATCCGGCCGCCACAGGGCTTGTACGGGTACCTACGGTCCTAGGGCTATCGAGTGGCTGTCGAAGGTGTACGGCCTCGAGGTGCGGGGGTGGCAGGCCTACGCACTGGACCGGGCGCTCGAGCATGACGACGCGGGGGACCTGGTCTGGGGGACGGTCATCATCACGGTCGCCCGGCAGTCCGGTAAATCGTTCCTCGCCAGGGCGGCGTGCATGTGGCGGCTGCATGAAGGCCGGGAGTTGTTCGGTGAGGAACAGACCGTGCTGCATGTCGCGAACAAGCGCGAGACCGCGATGGAGGTGATGCGGCCGGCGGGCCTGTGGGCGACGGAACGGTACGGGAAGCAGGCCGTGAAGTGGGGCAACACTCGATCGGGCATCGAGACTCCCGGCGGTGACCGGTGGCTGATCCATGCCGCGAACGATTCCGCCGGCGTCGGGTACACCGTGTCGATGGTGTTTGTCGATGAGGCGTGGAAGGTCGGCCGGTCTGTCGTCGATGACTCCCTGGCACCGACGATGGCCGAACGGTCCAGCCCACAGCTGTGGCTCGTGTCGACTGCGGGCGACTCGACTTCGGACCTCCTGACGGCGTACCGGCAGCGGGCGATGGACAAGCTGACGGGCGACGACCCCGGTGACGTGCTGCTGCTGGAGTGGTCCGCGCCGGCCGACGCCGACCCCGACCAGGTCGATACCTGGCATTGGGCATCGCCGGAGTGGTCACCCCGGCGTGAGGCATTCCTGAAGAAGCAGTGGGCCGTCGTGGAGACCTCCGCCTGGCGAACCCAGTATCTGAATCAGTGGGTGGTCCGCGCCGATCACTGGCTGAAGGATGGGGTCTGGGCCGCCACGACATCGGACCGGGATCTGCCGACCGTCGGGACCTGGTCTGTCGCCCTCGAATCGGACTTCGACGGGCTGGGACATGCGGTCGCCGTCGCCTGCCTGGACGCGGACGGCGTCATCGTCCTACGGGTCACCACCCACCGGACGATCCTGGAATGCGACGAGAAGATCACGCAGCTGCGCCGTGAGCATCCGACGATGTTCGTCTACGCCACGCCGAGTTTCATCGACCGTATGCGGGAACGCATTGACGGCCTGGTCGGTCAGCGGGAAGCCGTCGCCGCTACCCAGACCCTCCTCGATGTCCTGGACCGTCGCGCCCTGGCACACCTGGACGACCAGGTCCTCCTTGAGCATTTCGCGACCTCGACGATCTCGCGGCGTTCGGCCGGCTGGGTCCTGACCGCACCGATGGGATCCTCCGGGGTGTACGCGGCGCGGGCCACAATGTTCGCGATCTGGCAGGCCGCCAAGACCGCGAAACCGCTACCCGCGATCCACGTCCGCCGCCCCAAGACCTAGCAGACCTCGCAACTCGCCGCAGAAACCGGCAAACCTTGCACCGCAACGGAATCCGGCCCGATATCGCCACGATGTGACCGTGGCGTTTCCGCGTGCCCTCCGGCTGGTGCGTGATACGGCCACGGTCTCCGCGAGTCTCCCCCGAATTGCGGAGACCGTGGCCGACCCCGTCCAGGTCCGCGACGCCACGAGCCTTCTCCTGAATGCGATAGCCGCGTCCTACGGATCGACGGTGTCCCGGCGGACCGCACTCCGCGTCCCGGCCGTGTCCCGCGCCTACAAGCTGTACACGCACACGATCGCGTGCTTCCCGCTACGCGAGTACCAGACCGGTGAACAGATCGTGCCCCGGCCGTTCCTCGCGAACCCGTCACAGATCACGACCTACGCCTCGATCATGGCCCGGACCGTCGGAGACCTGATCCTCCACGATGTCGCGTACTGGCGGATCACCTCCCGATCGTGGGACGGCTTCCCTCAGACCGCCGAACACATGCCGTTCGACCAGGTGTCGACCACGCCACAGTCCACGGCCGACGCCCAGTCCGAATACCTCATCGGCGCGATCCACTACAACGGCACCCCGATCCCCGACCGGGATGTCCTACGGTTCGACGGCGACGGCACCGGTGGCTGGCTGACCGTCGGAGTCGACGCGATCACGACGGCCGCCGCCCTGGAGGCCGCCGTCCTGCGGACCGCCGAAGTGCCGCAGCCGTCCATCGTCCTGAAGAACACCGGCGCGGATCTGCCGGCCGACCAGGTCGACGCCCTCCTCGACGCCTGGGAATCAGCCCGATCGAACCGCACCACCGCGTACCTCAACTCGACGTTGGAAACCCACAGCCTCGCCGGCTGGTCCCCGAACGAACTGCAGCTCGTAGAGGCGCGCAACGCCGCCGCCGCGATGGTCGCCCGGATCGCGAACCTGGACCCCGTCTGGTGTGGCGCCGGTGTCCCCGGATCGTCCCTCGTCTACCAGAACCGCATTGACCTCCGTAAAGACCTGGTTGATCTGGCCCTGCGGCCGGTCATGTCGTGGATCGCGCAACGCCTGGCGGCGAACGATGTCACGCCACGCGGCCACGAGGTCGAGTTCGACACTGACGTGTTCCTCCGCGCCAACACGGTCGACCTCGCCGCCGTCATCACATCCATGCACCCCCTCGGAGTCATCACCACCGACGAGGCCCGCCGACTCCTCGACCTGGAGGCCACCACATGAAGACCCTAGAAACCGAGTTCGACGCCGTCATGGAGTTCCGCGAGGACACCGCTAATGGCGTCATCGCGACGATGTACGGCCGGGCCGTCCCCTACGACACCCCCACGACGATCGGGGGAGTGCAGGAGTCGTTCGCTCCGAACGCCTTCGACGCCGCCGCTGCCGTCGGCAAGCCCCTCGCCTGGCGCCATGACGGCCCCATCGGGATCATCACGCACGCCGCGAACGAAGCGGACGGCCTGTACATCACGGCGAACATCCTCGACACCGTCCAGGGCCGCGACGCCGCGACCCTCGCAAAGGCCGGCGCCGTCAAGGGCCTGTCCGTCGGATTCGTTCCCATCACGTCGACATGGAACCGGGCCAAGACCGCCGTCCAGCACATGTCCGCGACGCTCGCAGAAACATCGCTCACCCACATGCCCGCGTACGCCAGTGCCGGCGTAAGCGAAATCAGAGAAGGAGAAATTATGTCCGAGACCACCACGGTCGAGACCTCGGTGGTCCCGGCCGAAGATGTCCAGGCCCGTGAGGCCCTGGTGCAGGTACGCGAGGAACTCGCGCAGCTGCAGGCCGCCGTCAATGTGACGGAAGCCGCCCACCCGCTCGCCAAGTACCGCACGTTCGGTGACTACGCCAAGGCCGTCTACACCGGTGTCGAGGACCGCGCCCTCGAGGTGTCGAACCTCGCCGACGCGCCCGGCCTCGTCCCGCCCGTCTGGTTCAAGGACATCAAGGGTGTCCTGGACCGTGGCCGCCCGTGCATCAACGCACTCGGAGGCGCCCAGAACGTCGCCGGTGCCGGCATGACGGTGAACTGGCCGTACTTCGACGGTGACCTGTCCGCCATCGCCGCCGTCCAGGCAGCGGAGGACGACGAGATCAACTCCGCCGACATCGACATCAAGAAGGGCACCGCGACGCTGGCGACCTACGCCGCCGGCAACCGACTGACCTACCAGGTCATCGAGCGGACGGACCCGTCCTACGTCACCGCCCACATGCGCATCCTCATGGGCGCCTACGGCACCGAGACCGAGTACGCCTTCCAGGCTGGCCTGTGGGCGAACGACACCTACGGCGGCGTCGACTACGACTTCTCCGCTGACACGACCGGCGCGGCATTCATCCAAGCCGTCTGGAATGCCGCCGTGGTCTGCCAGTTGGCGACCGGGCAGCCGGCCGAAGCCGTCCTGGTCAACACCGCCGTGTTCAAGAAGCTCGGTGGCTGGTCGGCCTTCCAGGCACAGAACTACCCCGCCTTCAACACGGGCGGCCAGTTCGACGCGACCAGGGGCCGGGCCAACGTCCTCGGCCTGCCGATCGTCCTGGCGCAGTCATTCGCCATCGACGAGACACAGGACGCGATCGTCACGAACGGCGCCTCTGTGGCGTGGCTCGAGGACGGCCCCCGCGTCGCCTCCGCCGATGTCGTGTCGAACCTGGGCCGCGAGACCGGGATCTACGGGTACGGCACGACCGCGCCGTACATCACGGGCGGCATCGTGTCGATCTACAACCACGCGTAGCCGATAGGGACCCCCGACGATGACTCTCCTAGTGACTGGCGCCGATCTGGCCGCATGTCTCGACCTCGACTACACGTCGGGCGACGAGCCATTCGACACGATCGCGGAAGCCGCTTGCGACATCGTCGGGGGCCTCATCACTACCGCAGCGTTCGCAGCTGCACCCCCGGCCTGCCGAGAGGCGGCCCTGTCCGTAGCCGTCGAGATGTACCAGGCGCGGACCGCCGCTGGCGGGCAGGCGATCGCGTCAGACTTCTCGGCTGGCCCGTATCGCCTGTCCGTCTGGATCACCCGCCGGATCTCCGCCCTGATCGCCCCGTACACGAACGTCGCCGGGATGGTGGGGTAAGTGCCCGTCACCCTTCCGGTCTCGACTCAGGCACGGGCCGCCCTGGCGACCCTCCTGGGGACGAACGTGACCGGGTACAAGATCTGGACGACCGCGCCGGCCGTCCCCGTCGCCCCGTGTCTGGTCCTGGTCCCGGACTCCCCGTGGATGCTCCCCGAACGGCTCGGCTCGGGTGCGAACGTCGCCATGCGAATGAAGATCCTTGTGGTGGTCGATGCCCGCGTGAACGTGAACGGCCTCGACAAGACCGAAGTAGCCGTACAGAAGATCCTCAAAGCCGTCGCCTCGACCTGGTCCGTCGACCAGGTCGGGCCGCCACAGATCACCGAAGTCGGACCACAGGGGTCCGTCCTCGTCACCGAAATCCTCTGCACCGCCCACCTGAAGGAGTAACAGCATGTCAATCACCGCGATTACCGGCGGGCAGTTCACGGTCACCGTGGGTGCTACTGCCTTTACCTCCGTCGTCACCGGCGGCGGGATCTCCCACACGGCCACGACTCAGCGCGTCAAGACCCTGACCGATGTGGCCATGGGCCAGAACGATGACATGTGGTCCGCCGACCTGTCCCACATCCTCGATGACGAGACCGCCGGCCTCTACGGGGCACTCAACACGGCGATGACTGCGCACACCCCGCTCGCTGTCGTCATCGTCGGCGCAGACACGAAGTGGACCGGCGCCGCGATCTACATCGACGACTGCTCGCTGACGTACACGGCCGACGGCATCGCGGTCTGCACCACGAAGATGCAGGGACCGTTCGTCGTTGCGGACAACCCCTGATGTTTCCCGTCCTGGACGTGTACCTGGACGGGGCCACTGACCCCGTCCAGGTACAGACCACCTCTCTGATGATGTGGACTTACGAAGACCTGACCGGCAAGCCGATCGGCAAATCGTCCGAACACGGCCTGCGCCTCACCTTGGCCTACATCGGTGTCACCGACCTCGAGCCTCCGACCCTCGCGGACGTGAAGGCCTGGGCAAAGGAACACGCCGTGTCGGTCACGATCGGGGACGACATAACCCCTACGAAGCCGGCTCACACCGCCGGCTAATCGTTCGGCTAGCGGTCGCTCTCGGGCGGTCGGTAGAGGAAGTAAAACGGTACGACCCTGCATTATTCGTGACTCTGCTCGAGGAGGTGTTCGACTATGGCGGCTAGGTCCACCGATGCCTACATCGTCGGCCTCAACGATGTCCTACGCGGCCTGACCCGATTCCCGAAGGAAGCCGCCGCCGATCTGCGGACCGCGTCCGGTGTCATCGCGGAACGTCACATGGCGCCCGCCTGGCGTGCAGCTGCGCTCAATGGGGCGGGGCCGTGGGGACCAACGATCGCGGACAGTGTCCGGGTGAAGCGGGACCGCCTCCCGAGCGTCAACATCGGATCTCAGCGGAAGAAGCTACGCGGCGGCGCATCACCCACCATGGTCCGCTACCCGTCCGACAAGGGCCAGTCGGGTCGCGGCGGGCAGCACGTCCCCACCGCATTCGGTGAGGGCGGTGACTGGATCGGGCAGGCGAAGGGCTACGTCCCGGCAGCGTTGCGCGAATGGGGACAGGCACTGGACGCCGTCGTCAACAAGTGGTCGGTGATGTGATGGCCGGCAAGACCCTGACCGTCTACCTCGCGGCCGACGCGAAGAAACTCCGTTCAGGCCTAACAGGCGCCAAGCGTGACCTGTCCTCATTCGATGGCAGTGTCGGGGGACTGGGCTCGAAACTGTCCGGGATGCTCGGGCCTGCGATGCTCACAGCCGCAGCTGCCGCCGGTGCGCTCGCGGTGAAACTCGGCGTTGACGGCGTCCAGGCCGCGATCGCTGATGAGGCGTCGGCCGACAAGCTCGCGAAGACCCTCGAGAACCTCGGCGCGGCACACGATGTCCAGCACGTCGAGGACTACATCGACGCCCTGTCCCGCTCGTCCGGAGTCGCAGACGATGTCCTACGCCCCGCCTATGACCGGCTTTTCCGCTCGGTCGGGAACGTCACCGAAGCCGACCGCCTCCTGGCCCTTTCCCTCAACGTAGCCGCCGGGTCGGGTAAGGACGTGGAGGCCGTCACAAACGCCCTAGGCAAGGCCTATGACGGGAACACCGGTGCCCTGGGCAAACTCGGGACCGGCCTCGACGCCTCGATCCTCAAGACCGGCGACATGAACGTCATCACTGAGGCTCTGGCAACAACGTTCGGCGGGCAGGCCGCTACCGCCGCGTCCAGCTACCAGGGCCAGCTCGCCAGACTGAAGGTCGGTGCGGACGAACTGAGCGAGAGTTTTGGCCGGGGCTTTCTATCAGCCCTGGGCGACACGAACGGCAAGACCGACGACCTCATGTCGACGCTCAAGGATCTCGAGCCTGTCCTGTCCGCTGTCGGATCTAAGGTCGGCGAGACTGTCACCGCGATCGCCGGTATCGCCGGCGTCATCATGGACGCGAAGAACGCACTGGACGGCTGGTACGAGGACCTGGGCGATAACAAGCGGTGGGTGGACCCATTCCTGAACAGCCTGTCCCTCATGTCCGGCGGCATCATCACCGTGTACAACGCGATCCTGTCGGCACAGTCCGCGTGGGATGAGCTAATGGGCAGCCCCGGTCCCTCCACGGGCGGTGACCCCGGCCAGACGGGCGGCGCCGAATGGGGAGTGCAGAAGCCGGGTGTCAAGCACCCCGCGAATGCGCCCGCCTCCACCGCCGGCGACTGGGCTTCCTTCTACTCAGGGAACCAGGCCGCCCAAGAGAAACTCGCCACGGCCACCGCCAACCAGTCGAAGTTGTGGACGGACTACTCGGCCACCCTGCACCAGGTGGTGCTCGACACAGGCTCATCTGCATCGGCAACCGGGACGCTGACGAACAAAGTCGATGCACTCGGTCAGGCGATGCTCGACAAGATGAACCCGCAGCTCGAGACCGCGATCGGCGCACTCCAGTCGATCACGACAGAGGCGAACGCCTACGCGCTGTCCCTGAAGGATGCGATCACCGGGACGGTTTCCCTGTCGGATGCCTGGTCGAAGGCCGCCGACAAGGCCGGCGATGATCTCGGGGCCACGGCTAAGGGCGCTGTCGAGATCTGGCGGCAGCAGATCTCCGATGCCCGCGCCTTCGCCTCGTCCCTTGCTGCGCTGGCCCAAGATCCCCAGGTCTCTCAGGCGCTCCTCAACTCCCTCCTCGAGGTCGGCTCATCCCAAGGCCCCGTCGCCGGTAAGGCCCTCGCGGACGAGATCATCAACTCAGGTCTCGGGCCGACGATGTCGGACGAGATCCTTGGCCTGGACATTTTCGCCGGGGGAGTGGGCGAATCCCTGAAAAACACCTTCTATGGTCAGGGCATCGACATGGCCACATCGGCTGTCGAAGGCATGGCCGAGAAGATCTCCAAGAGTCAGGAACGCCTCAACAAACTCGGTCGGGCGATCGGGCAGCCGATGGGCGACGCGATCAGGGCAGAGATTGAAGACGCGATCGCCAAGGCCAGCGGGGCAGCTGCCACCGCCCGCAGGGAAGCCGCTGAGTCGGCACGCGCCGCAGACTCCGCCGCCGCGCTCGTCTTCCAAGGCACGGGCACCGGAACCGCGACACCCGCCGCAGCTGCACCCGTCACTGACCAGACCGTCGGGACGGCGATCAGCCGCATCATCTACAACACGAACGCCCGATCGGGCTACTCCGTCCCGATCTTCGGGGGTGTCCTGAAGTGATCTCGACTATCACCCTCGGCGGGGCGACCCTCGACCTCGACGCCGTGGAGTACCAGGTCGTCGTCGATCACGGCCGTAACGACGTGTCGGACAGTCCGCAGGCGTCGTCCGCCCAGATCATTTACACCCAGACCGGCGGAACCCTCGTCGGCTCGATCTCCGATATCCTCACGATCGATGCCTACGGGGTCGAACGATTCACCGGCGCCGTCACAGACATGGACATCGTCCACACCGCTGACACTCTCGGAAACCCTTTCACCCGGACGACGATCCTCGCCATGGGCACCTTGTCGCAGCTCGGCTACATCACCGTCGGCGCGGCCGGCTACGCCGAAGAATCCCTCGAGGCCCGCGTCGACAACATCCTGACCGAGACCGGCCTGGCCTACACCGCGAACAGCGACCCGATGATGATCCTCCTGGCAGCAGATCCCGCGCCGGCCGACGCCGCCTCATCCCTGTCCGCCCTATGCCTGTCGACCGGCGCAACCATGGCCGACCTCCCAAACGGGCAGATCCTTTTCGAGTCGTACTCCCGACGCGGATACGACTACAACCCGGCGACCTGGGCATACATGCCCGACACCTGGGCGGACCTCTCAGCGATCACCTACGACGAGGCCTACACGATCGGGACGGCAGCACCGATCCCCGTGACCCTTCCCGGCAACGGCGTCGTTTGGGAACCTATCTGGCGCAACAACGTCCTGACCGTGGTCAATGACATCACCGTTTCCTACGGTGACCTCGCCCCCCAAGACACAATCCAAGAAACCGACCCCACCTCGATCGCCGTCCACGGCCTACGCGCCGCGCAGCTGACGACGACACTGGCCGACCCCCTCGACGCCTCGACCCGCGCCGGGAACCTCATCACCGCCCAGTCCGTCCCGCGCTGGGATCTCCAGCAGATACAGGTCCGCGTCGACCTCCTCGAGTCTGTCGACCAGGCGGCCGTCCTCGCCCTGGTCACCGGCGACCGCGTCCTAGTGCAGGACCTCCCACAGCCGGCCCCGGACACCGAATACCTCGGCGTCGTCGAAGGCTGGTCGGAGACCTACATCCCCGGCGGCCACACCCTCGTCCTGTCCCTGTCCGATCCCCGCTACTCCTACGCCATGGCCGAATGGATTGCAGTGAATCCGGCCCTGGCATGGTCCGCCGCCAGTCCATCCGTCCAGTGGTACGACGTCGTCCTCCCGGACGACCTGGCCGCCTAGAAAGGAACACCCATGGGAACCCCGTATGCCGTGTCATCCGACCTTGTGTCGGCGTGGCCAGCGAAATCACTAGCGGTAGCGACGTACCTCGACGGCGCTTTGGCGGCCAAGTGGACAAGTAAGGTCAGCGACACCGCGCCCGCGACCCCCGCCGAAGGCGATGTGTGGGTCGATACGACCGGCGCGACGACCATCGCAAAGATGTGGAACGGGACCGCGTGGGTGTCTTTTAGCGGTGCCCGTGCAACCGTCTCAGGGACCACGGGCAGCCCCACAATCACCAGCGCAGGCGGCAAGACTTACTACACGTTCACCGGCGACGGGACCATAACGGTTACCGATGGTTTTGCGGGCGTCTACCTCCTGGCTGGCGGAGGCTCCGGCGCACGTATCACCACGGGCGGCGCGGGTGGCGGCGGTGGCGGTGGGCTATTGCAGACAGCCTCCGCGCTGCTGACAACCGGCACTCATGCCATCAAGGTCGGGGCCGGTGCGGCGGGAACATCCACGGATTCCACGAGCGGCGCTCAGGGCGGCTTTTCCCGTCTCGGCCCATACGCCAGCGTCGGGGGCGGAGGGGGTGATATCACTGGCACCGCACAGACCGGCGGGTGTGGTGGAGGGGCTTATGGCTCATCAACAACGAACAACACCGGCGGCCCAGCCTTACAGAACTTCGCGGGCGGCGACTCATTCTCCAGCGCCACACAGACCCTACGGGGTGGCGGCGGCGGTGGCGGCACAGGCGCAGTCGGCGGCAACGCCGCATCCGACACGGGCGGCGCAGGCGGCGCGGGGATTAGCGTGACCGGGTTCGACTCCACGGGCGCAGCAGTACAGAAAGGCGGCGGCGGCGGCGGGTCATCCCCGGGGGCCGATACAGGCGGCGCGGGCGGCGCAGGCGGCGGCACCAAGGGCGTCTACACCGGTGCCAGCGCCAGCGCAGCAGCCAATACCGGCGGCGGGTCGGGCGGATCGTCAGGCAGCGCGTCCGGCAACGGCGGCTCCGGCATCGTCATCGTGGTTATCGGATAGAGGGGCGTCACATGGCTCTGTACGCACGCATCAACGACACCGGATCGGTCGTGGACATCCACGTTCTCGCCGAAGCCGAAACAGGTGGGGCGCAGTTCCTTGCCGACCTGTGGGGTGGCGACCCCTCCACCTACCTGCCCACCGAGACACCCCCCGCCATCGGGTCGGTCTGGGACGGCAAGGTGTTCTCGGCACCCATGAATGACTACGCACGCGGCAAGGCCGATGGTGCTAGTGAACTCATGGCGATGCAGGCCAACGTCACAGAAGCACTCTGAGCGCCAACAGCACTAGTCAGACCTAGCAGGGAGGATGAGGCGTGACTGACATCCCGATCTACACGGTGGCCGAGTCGGAAGCATACGAGCGCGGACACCGGGAGGCGCTAGCCGACTTCCTGTCGAGTGTGGGCGAGGACGATCCGGTCTACCAGCAGGGCCAGCGTGACGAACGGGAACGGATCGTGGCCTACCTCCGCGATGTCACCCAGCATCCTTCCGAGGAGGCCGGGGCGTGGGCCTACGGGTTCGCGGAAGTCATCGAGCAAGGCGCGTTCAACGGCGCCGACAAGACCTCATCGACGGACGCAGCGTCACTCCTGTCCGCTGCCCCGTCACTGCCAACCAGCGTGGCCCCGGCTGGAGAGGGCTACGGGGCAGTCAGCGCGACGCTCACGCCGTGGGACATGCGTGTCCTCGTCGAGATGCTTCAGTCGGCCCGAGCACTCGTCGAGTCGGAGGACTTCGACGGCTTCGCGCTAGGCAGGGCGACAGGTCGTGCCGAGGCACGGGATGCGATCCCTGACAACGATCACCGGACTGACCTCGACATCGACGACTACGACACCGCCACGGAGTACGGGCTGGCGATCGCGAAGGCTGCTATCGACGCGCTCAACCATTGAGCGCCAAGAAGGGAACTGAGTAATGGGAACGTGGACGGACACGCCGGGGGACTGGCTGGCGATCCTGTCCATTTTCGCGATCCTCCTCGCGGCCCTCGGCTGGTACATCAGGACCGAGTTAGCGAAGACCCGCAATGAGTTCAAGGAAAACGGGGGATCGACCGCCAAAGACCAGTGGACCCGGATCGAAGGCGACCTGCTCGAGGTCAAGTCCATGTTCCTACAGCACCTCATCAACCATCAGCGGGACCGGCGCCGGGAGCAGCTGCCGTTCGTCGGCCCCGAACGGAGGGGACCCGATGCCGAACATTCCGAGTAAATGGCGCAAGTACCTGTACGGCGTATCCATCGCACTTATCCCCATCCTCGTCATCGCCGGATGGGCCAGTGACGAACTGGCAGTGGCACTCATCGGCCTCGCGAACGCCGTATTCATCGGCGGCCTCGCGTTCGTGAACACCCCGAAGCCATGACATTCGCTGCCGACCTCAAGGCCGGCCTACTCGACCACCTCGGACCCTCCTGGCTGACGTTCCTGCCTCGGTGGGATGTTCAGCGCAGAGGCGCCTGGCCGGGCGGCACACCCCGGGCACTCATGCTCCATCACACCGCCGCAGCTGCGACCGCATCCCAGAACCCGAACGCGCCCGGCAACCAGAAAGGCGCGAATAAGAACGTCATCGCATTCATCCAGACCCACTACGAGGTCCCGGCCGCCAACTTCACCCTCGATCGTGACGGGACCGTATACGTCCACAGCGCCTATGCCGTGTGGCACGCGGGCCTAGGTACCTTCGCCGGGAAAGCGCCCTGGTCGCAGCTGCGGATCCCGAAAGACCAGGGCAATGACTACATGCTCGGGGTCGAGATCATGTCCAAGGGCCTATCGCGGGACTTCACACATGCCCAGGAGGAAAGCCTGGTCTTCCTGCTACGGGCCTGCCGTCAGGCGGCCGGCTGGCCGAACATTGGGCTACTCCGCCGCCCACAGCACAAGGACTGGACGACGCGCAAGATCGACACCCGCTACACGAACCCGCAGATAACCCAGATGATCGACACGCACGGATTCTTGCCGGCCTAGTCGAATGACCCGGTAAAGATCCCGATCACGATTCCGAAGTAGACACACAGGCCGCCGGCAAGCAGGACAAAGAATGCCCGCCACGCCCAGTGTGTCCGTTCCCATGGATTGAACCTGCCGCGTTCGCCGCTCGAGGGATCGACCCAAGCGCGGCCGTTCCACACGAAGCCTTCGTACTTTCCTGTGCCTTGGATCCCCGTCATGCCTCCACGGTACGGCGAGACTTTCCGCGTGTCCCGCGCAACAGAACCCCAAATACCCCTATATTCCGAAGTGACGGGATTCCCGTCGCCACACACCTAACAACTACAGAGGCCACCAGGCGTTTGCCGCCGTAATGTCATAATGCACATTATCGGCGTTATCCATAGGGTAGTTCACCGCCACGGTGCGGCCGCCTCCAGCTCGTACGCCAGGCCCAGCAGCATGGCCTCCTGGCCGTAACCGGCGGCCG
>CAIVQM010000347.1 GCA_903908025.1 uncultured bacterium | reverse complement strand
CGCTGCTGCTGAGCACCGGCGTGCCGATGATCAGCGGTGGCGACGAGTTCGGTCGCACCCAGCAGGGCAACAACAATGCCTACTGCCAGGACAACGAGATCTCCTGGTACCACTGGGACTGGGAGCCATGGCAGTCGGACCTGAAGGTCTTCGCCAGCCAAGTCCTGCACCTACGCCGCCTGCACAGTGCGTTCCGGCAGCGCTACTTCTTCGACGGCAAGCCGCTGCATGCGGGCGGCCCGAAGGATCTCGCCTGGATCGGGCCCGACGGGCGGGAGATCTCGGAGAACGCCTGGCACGCAGCCGACAGCCACACCCTGGGCATGTTCCTCGCGGGTGAGAGCCATGGGCTCGACGACAACGAACAGCCGATCCGCGACGAGTCGTTCCTCGTGCTCCTGCATTCCGGAGCGATCCCGATGCCGTTCATCCTGCCGGACGCACCCTTCGGGCGGGCCTATCGCCTGATCATCGACACGACGACCGGCCAGGCAATCGAGTCCGATGATGAACTGGCGGCGGGCAGCGCCGTCACCCTGCCTCCGCGCAGCCTGCTGACCTTCCACACCTTGCACTGAGGATCGCTTGGGGCTCTGCTCCGCACTAGGTTGGCAGCATGACCTGCCACCGGCTCGTCCGCCGCTCCATCGCGGTCGGGGGCATCCTCGCCGTGGCTCTCACATCTGCCTCACCTGTCCTGGCTGTCGCCGCCCACGACATCGTGCCCGGCGTCATCGCTGCCTACTCGCTCGCCGCTCCACGCAGCGAGGCTCCATCGGGACTCGTAGCGCGTGCCGTGGTGCCGGCGGGCGCGCCCTGCCCCTCGCTCCGCACCACCCGCGCGGCCGACGGATCCACGCGCTTCGTGCACATGGCCGTACGGCCTACGCCAGCACGCACATCGCCCGCCTTCGATGCCATCACGGTGTGCTCGGCACCGATGCCGGTGGGCCTGACGGATGCCAGCATCTCCGGCGTCGTCGTACCCGCAACGATGCCGACAGCGGTCGACCGCCTCGCGATGCTCGGCGACAGCGGCTGCCGCATTTCGTCCTGGCAGGTACAGGACTGCGCATCCGACATCGCCTGGCCGCTCGCCCGGATCGCGCAGAGCGTTGCCGACGAGCACCCCGACGCCGTGCTCTTCAACGGCGACTTCTTCTATCGCGAGGCACCGTGCCCCGCAGGTTCCCAGGCGTTGTGCGGGTCGAGTCCACCGCCCGTTACTGGGCTCCCCTTCACCGACAGCGCGTACGGCTGGATCGCCGATACGCTCCTGCCGATGGCTCCGATGCTCAGCGCGGCGCCCCTGATCATCACGCGCGGAAATCACGAGGCCTGCTACCGCGGTGGCAACGGCTTCTTCCTGCTCTTCGACCCACGGGAGGGCACGCAGGACACTTGCGCACCGGTCTCGACCACCGCCGGACTCGTCGCCGCCGACACGGTGCCGACACCGACCTACGCGATCGATCTCACCGTGAGCAAGGGCCGCACGCTGCGGCTTGCCATCGTGGACTCGGCCGGCGGCGCCGACAACGCCGTCACTGCGTTCGCCGCTGTCCAACGGCCTGCGTATGTGCAGGCAGCTGACCTCACGCGGCCCCGACGCGGCCGTGAGTCATGGCTCCTGACACACCGGCCGCTGTACGGCTTCATCACGTCCCAGTTCGCACAGCCAGGTGTGCCGTTCAACCCATGGGGCTCGATGGACCAGGCGGCAGCAGCCGACGGCCTGCTCGGCAACTACGCCATGGTCTTCTCGTCGCATATGCACATCGCACAGTCGGTGCAACTCCCCGGCTTGCCGGGACAGCTGATCCTCGGCAACGCCGGCACCCTCCTCGATCCGACCACCGGCTATCCCCTGCCCACCGCGGGCCCACAGATCAGCGCTAGTCAGGGCTACCCTGCCCCGTCGTGGGGCTGGGTCGGCGTGCGGTTCGGATACGCGATGGCATCACCACAGGCCGACAGCAGCTCATGGCGCATCATGATGAAGGACCCGGACGGCGGGACGTTCGCCCGCTGCGGGCTCGCGAACCGCGAACTCTTCTGCCGCGACCTCTAATACCAAAGACGCTGCGGCACTAGGGAAATCAGCGCAGGATGCCGTCCGCCAGACCAGCCGACATCGTCGGCACGATCTGCAGGCCGAGCTCCTCGGATGCCGCGAGACCGATATGGCGCGGCAGCACACGCACGGTGTACCCGAACGGGCCATTGCGATCCAGGTCGACGACCAGCCGGTACTGCCAGCGGTTGCCGTCATAGGACTCCACCGGCTCCATCGGCTCGTGCACCGGCTGGATCAGGCGGTCGTCCGCATCGACGCGGCCGCACACCGACTGGACGACGACGTCGTCCGGAGTGAGCAGGCCCAGCGATACGTAGGCGCGGATCGTGATCGGCGTGCCCTGCATGACGGCGTCGCCGACTCCGTCGGCCTCGACGTGGTCGATGCGGATCGTCGGCCACTGCGTCCGGATGCGGGTCTTCCAGATCGCGAGGTCACGCGCGATCGCGAAGTCGTCGGCCTCGACGAAACGCGAGGAGACCGCTGCCGGCATGTACAGGCGCATGACGTACTCGCGCAGCATCCGACTGGCCAGCACCTTCGGGCCGAGGGTCCGCAGCGTGTGCTTGAGCATCGCCAGCCAGCGCGGCGGAATGCCATTGTCGTCACGTCGGTAGAACGCAGGAGCAACGGAGTTCTCGATGAGGTTGTACAGCGCCTCGGCTTCGATGTCGTCGCGCCGGTCGGCATCCTCGATGCCGTCGGCTGTCGGGATCGCCCAGCCGTTCTCGCCGTCGAACCACTCGTCCCACCACCCGTCGAGGATCGACAGGTTCAGGCCGCCGTTGAGGGCCGCCTTCATCCCCGACGTGCCGCTGGCCTCCAGCGGACGGATGGGGTTGTTCAGCCAGACGTCGCACCCCGGGTACAGGGTGGTGGCCATCGCGATGTCGTAGTCCGGCAGGAAGACGATGCGGTGACGCACGTCCTCGTCGTCGGCGAACTGCACCAGTTGCTGGATGAGCCGCTTGCCGCCATCGTCGGCCGGATGCGCCTTGCCAGCGACGACGAGCTGCACGGGACGCTCGGGGTCGATGAGGAGGGCCTTGAGCCGGGCCGGGTCGCGCAGCATGAGCGTGAGCCGCTTGTACGACGGCACTCGACGCGCGAAGCCGATCGTCAGGACGTCGGGGTCCAGGACCGAGTCGATCCAGCCAAGCTCCGCCTCCGTCGACCCGCGATTGACCCAGGACTCACGCAGCCGCGTGCGGGTCATCTCGACGAGATCCTGGCGCAACGCCCGCTTGATCGACCACAACTGATCGTCGGGCGTGTTGGCGATGACCTCCCAGCCCTCCGCATCATCGATCGAGGCACCGTGTGCCAGGTCGATGACCTGTCGTGCCACCCATGTGGGGGCGTGCACGCCGTTGGTGATCGAGGTGATCGGGACATCGTCGCTGTCGAAGCCCGACCAGAGGCCAGCGAACATCCCGCGCGATACCTGACCGTGAAGCAGGCTCACGCCATTCGCGCGCTGCGCGAGGCGCAGGCCCATGACCGCCATGTTGAAGACGGCCGGATCCCCACCCTCGAAGCTCTCGGCGCCGAGCTCGAGCACCCGCTCGACCGGAACACCGACGGAGCCGTTGTCTCCCCCGAAGTACTGGGCGATGAGGTCGATCGGGAAACGGTCGATACCCGCAGGCACCGGAGTATGCGTCGTGAACACGGTGCCGGCACGGCCCGCCTCAGCGGCATCGTCGAAGGACATCGTCGGGTTCAGCGTGACGAGCTCACGGATGCGCTCAAGTCCGAGGAAGCCGGCATGACCTTCATTGGTGTGGAACACCTCGGGTGCGGGATGACCACTGATGCGGCAGTAGGCACGCAGCGCACGAACGCCGCCGATGCCCAGCAGCATCTCCTGCTGGAGACGATGCTCGCTGCCTCCGCCGTAGAGCCGGTCGGTGACCTCGCGCTCGGAGGGATTGTTCTCCTCGACGTCCGAGTCGAGCAGGAGGAGCGGCACCCGACCCACCTGGGCGACCCAGATCCGGGCTGCGATGGACCGGCCACCGGGCAGGCCGACCGAGATCCGTGCCGGCGTGCCGTCGGGCTCACGCAGCAGCGAGACGGGGCTGCCGTCGGGATCGGTGACCGGGTAGCGCTCCTGCTGCCAGCCATCACGGGACAGCGACTGCTTGAAGTAGCCGGAACGGTAGAACAGGCCCAGCGCGATGATCGGAACGCCGAGATCACTTGCGGTCTTCAGGTGGTCGCCAGCGAGAATGCCGAGGCCACCGGAGTACTGCGGCAGTGCCGCGGCAATGCCGTACTCCGGGGAGAAGTACGCGATGCCCGTGGGTGCGTCGTCGCCCAGCGACTGGAACCAGCGGTCCGAGACAAGGTAGGCCCGCAGGTCGTCGCGACACCGGTTGGCCCAGTCGACGAAGCCCGCGTCACCGGACAACTCGGTGAACCGCTCCGCAGAGACCTCGCCGAGGAGTCGCACCGGGTCGCTGCCGCCCTCCGCCCACAGCAGCGGATCGACCGCCGCGAACAGGTCGCGGGTCGCCGGATGCCAGGACCAGCGCAGATTGATCGCCAGTTCCTCGAGGGCCACGAGGTTCTCGGGAAGGACGGTGCGGACGGTGAATCGTCGGATCGCTCTCACAGCGCACACGCTAGTGGCTGACACCCTGCACGGCGCCAACCGGGACCCCTCATCGGGCAAGTTGTTGACGGATTCTTGCAACTCACGCAAGTTCCTTCACTTCCGTCACAGCAACGACGGCTTCGCCCCCGCGCCGCGCCGCTAGGCTTCCCCCATGGCGGCCCCACGACGCGCGAAGGCACCGACTCCGACATCGGCACCTGCGTGGCAGCCACGATTGCTCACCCCGCCGCCCGAACTGTCCGGTCGGTTCCCCATCACCGGGGTACAGCCGGCCAGCCTCGGCGGCCGCCGTGCCGCTGCTGCGGCCGCGGGCGAACTGATCCCGATCCGCGCCACCGCGTTCCGCGAGGGCCACGATGCGCTGGGCCTGACGGCCATCCTCACCGCGCCCGACGGCAGCATCGTCGAGACCGCACGGATGTCGCCCGAGCCCACCGGCCTGGACACGTGGGTCGCCCACGTGCGCCCCACGTCCGTCGGCGACTGGACCTTCACCGTCGAGGCATGGGGCAGTCCATGGGACACCTGGGTGCATCGCGCCACCATCAAGATCCCCGCCGGTGTCGACGTCGACCTGGAGTTCCTCGAGGGCTCGTTGCTCCTCGAGCGCGCTGCGGCGGCGCTGCCCGCCCATGACGCCGACGATCGGACCAGCCTGCTCACGGCAGCGGCCACCCTGGTTGCCACGCCCCTGCCGGTGCCCGTCCGGCTGGCGGCGGGAACCGACCCGACCGTCGCGCGCATCATGCATCGGAACCCCATTCGCGAGGGCGTCACGACGAGCGGCCCGTGGCCCCTGCGCGTGCAGCGCCGCCGGGCCCTGGTCGGTGCCTGGTACGAGTTCTTCCCGCGCAGTGAGGGCGCAACGGTCGACCCACCCCGGTCCGGCACCTTCGCCACCGCAGCCCGCCGCCTCGATGCGGTCGCGGAGATGGGCTTCGACGTCGTCTACCTGCCGCCCATCCACCCGATCGGGCGAGTGAACCGCAAGGGGCCCAACAACACTCTCACCCCCGGCCCCGACGACCCGGGCTCACCCTGGGCGATCGGCTCGGCCGAGGGTGGCCACGATGCGGTGCACCCCGATCTCGGCACCATCGCGGACTTCGACGCCTTCGTCTCCAGGGCCAGCGAACTCGGGCTCGAGATCGCCCTCGACCTCGCGCTGCAGGCCGCACCCGACCATCCGTGGGTAGCCGCACATCCGCAGTGGTTCACCACCCGCGCCGACGGCTCGATCGCCTACGCCGAGAACCCCCCGAAGAAGTACCAGGACATCTATCCGCTCAACTTCGACAACGACCCCGAGGGCCTCTACGCCGAGGTTGAACGCGTGGTCCGCCTGTGGATGTCGCACGGTGTGCGCATCTTCCGCGTCGACAATCCGCATACCAAGCCGCTGTGGGTCTGGGACCGGCTGATGGACAGCATCTTCACCACCGACCCGGATGTGCTGTTCCTTGCTGAGGCCTTCACCGGGCCGCCCATGATGCGCGCCCTGGCCGAGGTCGGCTTCCAGCAGAGCTACACGTATTTCACGTGGCGCAACAGCCGGGGCGAGATCGAGGACTACGCGAGAGAACTCGCCGGCCCCGCAGCCGCATACATGCGTCCCAACTTCTTCGTGAACACGCCCGACATCCTTCCTGAGTTCCTGCAGAACTCCGGTCCCGCAGGGTTCGCCATTCGTGCGACCCTCGCCGCCACCCTGTCCCCGACGTACGGCGTGTATGCCGGATTCGAGCTCTACGAGCACGTCGCCGTGCGCCCGGGCAGCGAGGAGTACCTCGAATCCGAGAAGTACCAGTACCGCCCCCGCGACTGGGAGCTGGCGCGCAAGCAGGGACGCACACTGGCGCCCTACCTCACCGTGCTGAACACGATCGTGCACGCACACCCGGCACTGCAGGACCTGCGCTCGCTCCGGTTTCACAACACCGATAGCAACGATGTCATCGCCTACTCGAAGCAGGACGGCGACGACATCGTCCTCGTCGTCTGCACGCTCGACCCGGGTCGCGAGCGGGAGGCCACCATCTGGTGGGACCTCGGCGCACTCGGACTGCCCCCGAACGAACGCTTCATCGCCCATGACCTCGTCACCGACAGCACCTGGACGTGGGGTACCAGTACCTTCGTCCGCCTGCGACCATGGGAGCACGTCGCCCACGTCGTGCACGTCCGCAGGATCTGACCGATCCCCCGCCCGAGTCCTCCACCCCCTCGCCACCGGAGCACACATGTCGCAGACACCGACCGGACCCACCCCACGTGAGGTCTCCGTGCTCGACCTCGACCGGCTCGTCGATGGCTGGCACCACGATCCGCACTCGATACTCGGCCCACACGCCGAAGGCGATGCGGTGACCGTGCGCGTCCTTCGGCCCGGAGCCGACTCGGTAACCCTCGCCACACCCTCGGGTCGGCTTCCCCTTGCACCTGAGCACCGCGGGGTCTGGGTCGTGGCACTGCCCGGCACCGTCGCGCCCGACTACTCCGTCGACGTCGAGTACGCCGGTTCCATCGTTCCGGGAGATGACCCCTACCGATTCCTGCCGACCCTGGGCGACATCGACCTGCACCTCATCGGTGAAGGTCGGCACGAGCAGCTCTGGCAGGTCATGGGTGCACATGTGCGCTCCTACGAGACCACGCTCGGTGTCGTCAGCGGCGTGTCGTTCGCCGTGTGGGCACCCAACGCACAGGGCGTACGCGTCACCGGCGACTTCAACTTCTGGGACGGCACCGCACACCCGATGCGCTCGCTCGGGTCCACCGGTATCTGGGAGCTGTACATCCCCAACATCGGCGACGGCACCATCTACAAGTTCGCCATCCTCGGACGCGACGGCGTGTGGCGTGAGAAGGCAGACCCGTTCGCCTACGCCACCGAGGTGCCGCCGGCGACCGGCTCCGTCGTGTCGACGTCGACCTACGAGTGGAACGATGAGGCATGGCTCGACGCCCGCGCGCGAGCCGACCAGCACAAGCGGCCCATCTCCGTCTACGAGGTGCACCTGGGCTCTTGGCGCGTCGGCCTCGACTACCGCGACCTCGCCGTCGAACTCACCGACTACGTGCGCGATGCGGGCTTCACCCACGTCGAGTTCCTGCCCGTCGCCGAGCACCCGTACGGCCCGTCGTGGGGCTACCAGGTCACGTCGTACTTCGCCCCGACCTCGCGCTTCGGCAAGCCCGACGACCTGCGCTACCTGATCGACGCCCTGCACCAGGCCGGCATCGGCGTGCTCGTCGACTGGGTGCCCGCACACTTCCCGCAGGACGAGTGGGCGCTTGCACGCTTCGACGGGACGGCGCTGTACGAGCACGCCGACCCGCGCCGCGGCGAGCACCCCGACTGGGGCACGTATGTCTTCGACTTCGGCCGCACCGAGGTGCGCAACTTCCTCGTGTCCAATGCACTGTTCTGGCTTGAGGAGTTCCATGTCGACGGTCTGCGCGTCGACGCCGTCGCATCGATGCTCTACCTGGACTACTCGCGCAAGGAGGGCGAGTGGTACCCCAACGAGTTCGGCGGTCGCGAGAACCTCGATGCGGTGGCTAAGCTCAAGTACCGCGGCGCCGCGTTCGTGGCGGAGAGCCTGCGCGAGCATCGCGACGCGGCGTTCCTGTCGCGCCAGCTGACCGGCATCGCTTGCGACATGCCGCTGGCGGCGGAATT
>CAIVQM010000346.1 GCA_903908025.1 uncultured bacterium | reverse complement strand
CCCACCGTCCGGGCGCAGCTCCGACGGCTGACGATCGACCCGCGGACCGGCACCGCCATCGACCTCGGCCGGACCCGCTACGAGGTGTCCGAGCCGCTGCGCCGGTGGATCAGCGCCCGCGACCGCACCTGCCGGTTCCCCGGCTGCCGGCGACGCGCCACCGCCTGCCAGGTCGACCACATCGACCCGTGGGATGCCGGCGGCCGCACGGATGCGGCGAACCTGCAAGCACTGTGCACCCGGCACCATCAACTCAAGACCCATCGAGGGTGGCGGGTCGCTCGGGATCTGGACACCGGCCGCACCCGCTGGATCTCGCCATTGGGCCGCACATATCTCGTGGACCCCGAACCGCTGGTCGCGGTCAACCCATCAGGTGCCGGCCCGCCACCCTTTTGAACCAGCCGAGTTTTCGGCGGCCATCCGGGAACCTTCCGACTCCGCCACGCTAGAAGTCAGCCGACAACAAGGACGGCCAATTTCCACGCGCCGAGGAACAGGGCGACACACGCAACCGGCATCACGATGACCGCAAGCCAGAAGGCATCCCGCGCCGTGGACCACAGCCGGTCGGCCTCCCAGCCGAACCCGGAGAACGTCGTGAAGGCGCCGCAGAAGCCGACGAGCAGGAGGTAGCGCAGATCGCCCGTCGTCGTGGCCAGTACGACCCCGGCAATCGCCGAGCCGAGCCCGTTCACGACGAGCAACCCCCACGGGAACTGTCGGGCATCGCGGGCGCTCGCGACCCCCTCGGTGACGCCACGATCGACGATGAAGCGCAGAGGTGCACCCACGGCAGCACCAACAGCGACGGCAATCCACGTGGTCAGGGTGATCATGCGTGTCTCGCCGCCATCAGCGCGCCCAGACGAACGGCCAATAGGCCGAACACCATGGTGACGACCAGGTACGCAGCCGCGACGAGCAGCTGGCCGTCGTCGAGCAGGAGCCCGGTCTCGAGGGCCAGCGCGGAGAAGGTGGTGAATCCGCCGAGGAAGCCGGTGATGAGGAAGGGGCGCAGCCAGGTCGGTCCGGCAGCCACCGCAGCCGAGGCGGCCACGATGCCGATCGCCAGGCAGCCGATCAGGTTGACCGCCAGGGTCGCCCACGGCAACCGGGTGGTGTCCCACTGCTCCAGGCCCAGGGCCACCGAGACGGCGAATCTGGCCAGGGAACCCAGGACGCCACCGAGGGCGATAACGGCGAGGCGGCTCACACCGACGAACGGTACGGGTCGGGCCGGATTGCGCGAAGCAGGCCCGACGAGGCACACTTAGCACTCGGTGATGGTGAGTGCCAACTCCCTGCCGACGAGTCGACGGAGGACCGGTGCCCACGTACGAGTACGCCTGCTCAACCTGCGATGTCACGCACGAGGTTCAGCAGAAGATGACCGACCCCAGCCTGACGGTCTGCCCGGACTGCGGCGAGTCGACTCTGCGCAAGGTCTTCACCGGCGTCGGCATCCACTTCAAGGGCTCCGGCTTCTACCGCACCGACTCGCGCGACGCAAAGTCGAAGCCATCGACCTCGTCCACGACGTCCACCAAGGAGTCGTCCGGCACCTCCAGCGGTTCCTCGAGCAGCACCACCGCCAGCCCCGCGACTCCCAGCACGTCCAGCAGTTCGTCGAGCAGCACGTCCAGCAGTTCGAGCGCCAGCACGTCCTAGCCTGTGGACAACCGTTCGACGGCAAGGCCCGGCTCGCCTACCGTCGGGCCATGCCTGCCCAGCACGCCGAACGAGCATCGCGCACGCGACGCAGCCCTCGCGCATTCGCCCGTCGATTCCTGCGACGGCACCGGCGCGCACTCGCAGCAGCGACGGCTGGCCTCGGCGTCCTGCTCGCCCTGACAACTCTTCGCGGTGCCTCCGCACCTGCAGCCAGCAGCCCGAGTCCGAGCGACGGGCCGGGATTGCGTGCCGGCGAAGTCATCGTCCCCGTCCTACTCACCAGTGGTGCAATCGCCGGCGTTCTCTCCGAAGGCGACATCGTCGACATCGTCGGCTTCCCCGAGGGGCAGGCCACCGTGGTGGCACCCCGCGTGCGCATCATCGGCCTGCCCGCGACCGGCACGTCCTTCAGCGCCACGTCGTCTGCGGTTGTGCTCGTAGCCGCCCCTTCGTCCCAGGCGCTGGCACTGAGCGCCGCGTCGAGCGACGGCGGTGTCACCGTGACGATTCACAGCGACTAGGTCGCCGAAGTACATTTCTCCGCAACCGGAACGAGCTTTCAGCAGACCACCTGTGGAGGAACCATGTTCAAGGGCTTCAAGGACTTCGCAATGCGCGGCAATGTGATCGACCTCGCCGTTGCCGTCGTCGTCGGCGCGGCGTTCGCAGCGCTGATCGGCGCCTTCTCGAAGGCGCTGATCATGCCGATCGTGGGGATCTTCCTGGGCGGCGGCATCACCGCGGGGACGATCGAGATCAACGGCCAGGTCATCGACTTCACGCTCATGATCAACGCTGTCATCGTCTTCGTGATCACGATGGCGGTCATCTACTTCGTCTTCGTCCTGCCGATGAACAGGATCCGCACGCGGATGGGCGCCGGCGAGGTCGACACCACGCCGCCCGATGTGAAGCTGCTCACCGAGATCCGCGACCTCCTGCTGGAGCAGCGCGGCCGATAGTCAATGGGATGCTGTCTGCATCCCATATTGGTATGCTCACATCATGTCCATCCAGATCGCGGTCCGACTGCCCGACGATCTCGTGGCCGAGGTCGACGCCATCGTGCGCAGCGGGCAGGAGCCCAGTCGCGCGTCGATCGTCGAGGCTGCCCTTCGCAACGAGCTCCGGCGCCGGGCGTGGGCAGGCGAGGTAGAGATCCTGGCTGCCAGCGGCGCTGACTACGACGACCTTGAGGGCATGCACGAGTTCGCCCATCGCACATCCGATCCGCTGGACTGACCCCGTGCGACCCATCCACATCGCCAACCTCGACAAGCCGCGTCCGGTTGTCATCCTGACGCGCGAGGGTGTCCGCGGAGTCATGACCCGTGTCTCGATCGCGCCCATCACTTCACGCAGCAAGGGCCTGCCGACCGAGGTACCGGTCGGTATCCGCAACGGGCTCGAGGTTGGCAGCGTCATCTCGTGCGACAACATCACCACGATCCGCGCGACAGACATCGGTCGGCAGGTCGGCTGGCTGCTCCCCGAGCAGGAGGGCGACCTCGCTCGGGCTATCAGCCACGCATTCGACCTCGAATAGCGAGCGATCAGCCGCCGTGGTGCGGCGGCACGTCAGCCAGGAGTTGCGCATCGAGGCTGCCGAACCCACCAGCTTCGTCAGACGTGATGTCAGGCAGCAGGCCGGAACCTCGCGCCTGACTCGACGTCGCTGCTTGCGACGAGCCCACTGCCGTGAGGGCACCGTCAATCGCCGAGGCAATCTCATCGAGCTGCGCTCGTGTGATGACGAAGGGCGGAGAGATCTGCACCGAGCCGTCGGCCAGGCCGCGCGTCAGCACGCCGCGCTCGCGCATGCCTGCAACAACTCGCGGCATGACCGTCGGGTCGGCCGCGAGCACCTGCGGATCGATGGTGACGGCCGCGAGGAGCCCAGTACCGGAACGCACATCGACGACGAACTCGTGTGATCGCAGTGAAATCAGCGTGGCCGTGAGACCCAGTTGCAGGCCCGCCACCCGATCGACCAGCTGCTCACGCTCGATGATGTCGAGGTTCGCCATTGCCGCCGCCGCCGCACTCGCATGACCGGAATACGTGTAGCCATGCCGCCACAACAGGCCCGGGGTGGTCCAGAACGGCTCCGCGACGGAACCCGCAACGAGCACGGCACCCATCGGCAGGTAGCCCGAGGTCAGCCCCTTCGCGGTCAAGACGAGATCGGGTTCGAGCCCTTCCGATGCGAACATGCGCCCCGTGCGGCCGTAGCCGCTGATGACCTCATCGGCGACGAACAGCACGCCACGCTCGCGGCAGATCTGCCGCACCTCGGCGAGGTACCCGTCGGGCGCTGGATAGACACCGCCCGCGCCGATGACGGGCTCGCAGAAGAACGCAGCAACGCGATCGGCGCTGATCTCGTCGATCAGTGCGGCAAGCGCCGGCGCGTCATCCCACGCGACATTCGCCACGCCGGTATCGAGCGGTCCATGCCCGTCGCGGTTGGCGGGAATGCCCGCAAGTGACGTGCCCGCCATGTGCATGCCGTGGTACGAGCGTGTGCGCGTAATGATCCCCGTGCGCGCGGGCTGGCCGAGGACGCTCCAGTAGCGCCGCACCAGCTTCACCGCTGTGTCGACCGCGTCACTGCCGCCACTCGTGAAGAAGACCTTCGCGTCGGCCATCGGCGCCAGCGCGGCAACCCGGTCGGCGAGGTCAAGGGTCGGGCGCGTGGCCATGTCGCCGAAGTTCGAGTACGACGCGATATTGGCCATCTGCGCCTGCACCGCCTCGCCGATCTCCGCACGGCCGTGTCCGACATTGCAGAACCACAGGGCCGCGGTCGCGTCGAGGAAGACGCGTCCATCCTCCGTGGTGACGTGACAGCCGTCACCGGACGCAATGACGAAGTCATGACCTGCAACGGCCGACATATCGGCGAACGGGTGCCAGAAGGCTGATTCGGGTCCGGAGGGCATGGGCGAAACTCTAAGGGCGGTAGCGTCGTCGTCGTGACAGGTCGAGTGATCCTCTTCGGCGCGACGGGCTTCACCGGGCGGCTGACTGCCGAGGTCATGACCCGCGCCGGCATGGCACCCGTGCTCGCCGGCCGATCGGCCGATGCCCTCGTCGCACTGACGGGCGATCTCGCGGGTCTCGGGCCGATCGACGCCGCGCCGACCTGGCAGGCCGCCGACGTCAACGATCCGGCGAGCGTCCGCGCGCTGGTATCCAGTCCCGACGACGTGATCGTGTCCACCGTCGGCCCCTTCAGCCGCCTCGGTCGCCCGGCTATCGATGCGGCCATCGCGCAGGGCTGTGGCTACGTCGACTCCACCGGCGAGCCCACCTTCATCCGGCAGGTCTTCGAGAGTGACGACGCCCCGGCTCGTGCATCGGGAGCACGGCTCCTCACCGCCTTCGGGTACGACTACGTCCCCGGCAAT
>CAIVQM010000345.1 GCA_903908025.1 uncultured bacterium | reverse complement strand
CTGCCCACTCTGCTCGGACAGGTTCAGCAGCCGCCCATTCGCAAGCTCGGCGTCCTCGAACTCGATCAGTTCTTCCCGGCTAGCGACCGAAACGCCTTCGCCGTTCGACTCAACAGCCTGCTCGCCTCCCCCGGTTTCGCTACCTGGCTCGAGGGCGACCCCATCGACATCGATTCGATGCTGCGCACACCCGATGGCCGACCACGCTGCGCCATCGTCACCACCGCGCACCTGTCAGACGAGCAGCGCCAGTCCGTCACCGCACTCGTCCTGTCGAAGTTCGTCACGTGGACCCGGCGGCAGGGCGGCACATCCGATCTACGTGCGCTTCTCTACATGGACGAAGTGGCCGGCTATCTGCCGCCGACGGCCAACCCACCGACCAAGAAGCCGATCATGCTGCTGCTGAAGCAGGCCCGGGCCTTCGGCGTGGGCGTCGTTCTGTCGACGCAGAACCCCGTCGATGTCGATTACAAGGCACTGTCCAATGCCGGCACCTGGCTCATCGGCCGGCTCCAGACCGAACAGGACAAGGCGCGGCTCATCGATGGCCTCAAGAGCGCGGCCGGAGGCGTGGACATCGCCGCGCTGAGCGAGACGATCTCCGGCCTCGGCAAGCGGCAGTTCCTGCTCAAGCGGGTGGGTTCCGACCAGCCGGCCCTGACCACGACCCGATGGGCCATGAGCTACCTGCGCGGCCCCCTCATGCGCAACGAGATCACGCGGCTCGCCGAGTCGGGGCTGGTCTCCGGATCGGCACCGGTCACGGCGACACCGAGCGCCCCGCCCACGACGGATTCGCCGACGGAAGCTGCGTCGCCCGCGGCCGCGCCTCCTCCTCCCGTCGCCGACGACGAAACCCCGGTGGCACCCGCCGTGGCAACGGGCATCGCCGTGTCCTACCTGGATCCGGCGGCACCGTGGGCTGCAGCCGTGGGTGCTGGTTCGGGTCCACGTGTCGAGGCTGCCGCGATCGCGCGCGTCCGGCTGCGTTACGACGACACGAAGGCGGCCCTCGTCCACGACGAGGAGTACGAAGCAGTGCTCCTGCCGCTCACTCCGGTACCCAGCGCCACGGATTTCGTCGCCGTCGACTACGACGACCGCGACTTGCTCACGAGCCCAGCGGGACCGCTGACCTATGCGTTGCCGAATGCCGAAATCAGCCGGAAGACCTGGTGGACGGCACTGCAGAAGTCCCTGACGGAGCATCTGGTCAGCACGCGACGCGTCGAGATCCTGGCCAACCCGGAACTCAAGATCTACTCCCGGATCGGGGAGACTCCCCAGGAGTTCGCCGAGCGCTGCCGGCAGGCAGCCGACACCAAGGCCGACGCGGCCACGGCCGCACTGCAGAAGAAGTACGAGACCAAACTGCGTGCACTGCGGACGAAGTCCGATACCGCCTCTGGAGCGGCGGCGCGGGAGGCCAGCCGGCATGAGATCGAGCACGGCGCCGGCGCCCAGGTCGCCAACCTCCTTGGCGGGCTCTTCGGCGGCGCACGAAGCAGGAAATCCGTCGTCTCCGACGTACGCCGGGCATCGACATCGGCCGCCCGGGTTGACGCTGCCGCGCAGAAGGCAGGGCAGGCTCGGCAGGCTATTTCGGACATAGAGGTCGAACTCGCTGCGGAGGTGTCCGATCTCGATGCCCTGTGGTCGGAGAAGGCCACGAATGTGCAGCCCCTGCAGATCCCGTTGGCGAAGTCCGATGTGGTCGTCGCCGACCTGCGACTTGTCTGGATTCCCACCGGGTCGTGACACCTGAAGTTCCCCGAGAGCGCGCGACAGAGGCCATCGCGGGAGTAGCGTCGCGCGAAACTGCGGCGGGAGGGGACGAACATGTCGACGCACACCCAGGGTGAGGCACCAATCGGCTTTCCAGAAGCCGCGAGCGACAAGGGCCTGAAGTCCGGAGCCCTCGGGCTCATGTCGAGCATCGTCATCGGCATGGCATCGACCGCTCCTGCCTACAGCCTCGCGGCAAGCCTCGGCTTCGTCGTGGCGACCGCCAACGGAGACGGCATCGTCGGGGTCAAGGCTCCGTCGATCATGCTGCTGGCGTTCATCCCCATGTTCTTCATCGCCATCGCGTACCAGCAGTTGAACAAGGCCGAGCCAGATTGCGGCACGACGTTCACGTGGGCAACACGCGCCTTCGGCCCCCGCGCTGGCTGGATCGGCGGCTGGGGCATCATCGCCGCGGACGTCATCGTCATGGCCAACCTCGCGCAGATCGCCGGCTCCTACGGGTTCCAGCTTTTCGGTCTCGACGGGCTTGCCGAGTCGACGTTCTGGAGCATGGTTGCTGGCGTCGCATGGATCATCGTGATGACGTATATCTGCTACCGCGGCATCGAAGTCTCGGCCCGGCTGCAGTACGCGCTGCTCGGCATCGAGGTCGTCGTCCTTGTCATCTTCTCCGCCATCGCGCTCATCAAGGTCTATGGCGGCGACGCCCCCGAGGGTTACCTGACACCCAGCCTGAGTTGGCTGTGGCCGTCCGGCATCAGCCTGAGCGCGCTCGTCACAGCGACTCTCATCGCCGTGTTCATCTACTGGGGCTGGGACACCGCCGTCAGCGTCAACGAGGAGACGTCCGATCCGGCGAAGACTCCCGGGCGCGCAGCCGTTATCTCCACCCTGCTTCTGCTGCTCACGTATGCCATCGTCAGCGTGGCCACGGTTGCCTTCGCCGGTACGGGAGACACCGGGCTCGGGCTCGCCAACCCAGACAACTCCGACGACGTCTTCCACGCCCTCGGCCCATCAGTCTTCGGCGACTCCGGGCTCGGCAAGGCCATGGAGATCCTGCTGATCCTGTCGGTGCTGTCGTCGGCATCTGCCTCGACGCAGACAACGATCCTGCCGACCGCACGCACCACCCTCGCCATGGGCGCATACAAGGCGGTCCCGTCGATGTTCGCGCGCATCCATCCCAAGTACATGACCCCCACGGTCGCGACGGTCTGGATGGGCGCCGTGTCGATCATCTTCTACGTGGCCCTGACGCTCGTCAGTGAGAACGTCCTCGGCGACTCGATCGCCGCCGTCGGCTTGATGATCGCCTTCTACTACGGCATCACCGGCTTCGCCGCGGTGTGGTTCTACCGCCACGACATCTTCACCGGACTCAACAACTTCGTCATGAAGGGACTGTTCCCCTTCCTCGGCGGGCTCCTGCTGCTCGGCGCCTTCGTGATCGCCGCCTACCAGTACGCACAGCCCGACTACGGCAGCACGACGCTCGGCGGCGTCGGTGGTGTGTTCATCATCGGCATCGGCACCCTGCTGCTCGGCGTCGTGCTCATGATCATCTGGAACATGATCGCGCCGGCCTTCTTCCGCGGTGAGACGCTCTCAAAGCGGACGTCCTCCGAGCTCGTGCTCATGGTCTCGTCGATGGAGGAGGAGACCGTGCGGCTCCCCGACTCGGGCCTGCCGGACATCATCATCGCCCCCGACCTGTCGAACCTGCCGGCGGGCATGACCGCACTCGATCTCCAGTCGGGCGAGGAGATCGAGAACACCGGCCAGCTGCGCGCACTGCGCGAGGAGCAGGCCGCGGAGGACGACAAGAACGAGTAGCCAAGAAGGCCGTTGAGGGGCGGGTTGTGGGGG
>CAIVQM010000344.1 GCA_903908025.1 uncultured bacterium | reverse complement strand
GATCCTTGTCGGCGGCCTCCATGAACGTCTGCCCGCAGAAGCGCGGCATCGTCGGAAAGCACAGCGAGGCCTCGACATGGTTCAGGTCCATGTCCTCCAGCCGCGCCTTCACCTCGTAGAAGCCAGGACGCATCTCGTCGTAGGTGATAGGACCCCGCTCGACCTCACGGATGTCGCGACCCGAAGCCGCCGCGTTGGTGTACAGCGGCATCACCTTGCCCTCGTACACCCAGTAGTCACCCACAATGCCGTCATCGGACAGGACAAGGTTCTTCTCGTTGCCGGGCACCGTGCTGAAGTTGAAGATGCCTCGCTCGACCCGCGGCGCGCGATCCTGCATGCTCCGCGGAAGGCGACCGTCGAACATCGCCGGCGGCTCGACGATGTGATCGTCGACGCTGATGATCCGGGGCAGCTGCCATCCGGCAGGTCGCACCCGAGCCTCGCTTGCGGTGGCAACTGACACGACCAACTCCCTTCGGCCCGATCCACGGGACCTGTCATCTTCGAGCGCTCATCGAGAGCCGCACTGAAGAAGTTGCGCACTGGATGTCACACCATCTGCTTGGCTAACCGTCATTCGTCGATCACCTTCCGGGAGCGTATCGGTGGCACGAGAGGGTGTCAACGGATCGGTGACACTCACCACAACTGCCCGCGCAACGGTGACAGTGACGGGATATCACCTGAGCCGGCCGCACGCGGGGAGCGCTGCCGACCTGCTCGACGACGCACTGGATACTCCTCGTGAGCGTGCATGGTTCATTGCTCCAGGGCGACGCATATCCGGAGCAGCATCCCGTTGGTCGTCATGCCCAACGAACGCGGGTTCGGCTGAGGTTCGTGCAGCGGGCGCATTCTCCACGGTGGCGGTCAGCTCCACTTGGCCGTCGGGCATGCGATGTCTCCGGTCACCGAAAAGCACTTGGGCCGGACTCTCACGAGTCCGGCCCCAAGTGAGGGCCTAACGCAACCTGACCTTCAAGAGCCGCCTGCACACACGGTTGCGATCCCCGCGATGGCGGCCCGCTCGTCCGACCCGACAGTCGTTCAAGCCCAAGTCCAACTCGACCTGGGTCAGCCGACCCTGACGATCCCGAACTCCGACGCGAGGTCCGAGTCGAGGGCGTGCGTGTAGGGGAGCTCGTCGCCCCTCTTGAGAGCCTCCGCCCTGAGGGCATCCGTGGGCCGGAAGTTGGGATCGATGCCGAACGCCCGACGCCCGTTGGTGTCGACGATCTTGGTCGCAACCTCGTGCGTGATGTCGGTGCGGTCCAGCATCGCCGTGTGTCCGGTCAGCTGAGAGGCATGGTCGTTGTGCCCGTAGTCCGTGCCGATGGTCATCACATTCTCACCGAGCAAGGCGGTCAACGAGGCGATGTCCTCATCCGCCCAGGAGGCGATGAAGATGTTCTTCTCCTCCAGCTGTGCGGGATCGGTCTTCTGAACCTTGAAGTCCCCCATGCTGGCGAGAATCCGCTGCCAATGATGGAGCAGCGAGTGGGTCCACGTCGCGCCGGTCTCGTTGATGCAGATTCGTAGCCGCGGGAAGCGGACGTTGAGATCGGTCACCCACGCTGTCCAGAACACGGTCCACGGTGACCCCACGTGCTCAACGAACGACGCCATGCTGGGGAATTGCGAACCGATCGGGAAGATGACCTGGCTCTGGGTGACAGGGCGACCGACGTGGGCGACCACGGACAGGTCCAGATCCTGCATCCGTGCGAACAACGGAGTGAAGTACGGGTCGTCGAGGTAGCAGTGGTTCTCCACACCGGAAAGATGCACACCCTTGGCGCCGTGAGCGGCGGCGAATTCGACCTCCTGGATGGCCCGTTCCATGACGCGAGTGGGAACCTCCGCAGCCCACACGAGCCGTCCGCCGCTGTCAGCGACGCGCTCGGCCATCCACCGGTTCCAGCTGCGCTTGATGGCGGCCTCGGCCATCGGGTTCTGTGCCTGGGCCCCGATGAATAGGGTCGACTGCAGCATCTGAACGTCGATGCCGAGGAAGTCGAGGTCTGCGATCCGGCGAGCCGGGTCGCGCAGGTTCAGCGTTCCGTTGTCGTAGCGATTCCCATTCTGGCGGATCAGGCCGTCGGCCGGGAAGATGCCACCCCATCCGTCGCCGATTCCGTAGAGCGCGGGGTATGCCGTGCCGACGGCGCTCACGAACTTGACGGGGTTCTTGTCCTCCCCCTTAGTTACTGCAAGCTTGATCGGTCGATGGTGGCTTTCCGCCGGATCGAGGTAGTCCCAGGTCTCGTCACACTCGACAATGTGGCTGTCTACGTCAATGAATCCCATTGCATTCCCTCCGGAGCGATCATCCATGGAAACGGGCACGGTACGTACTCGTCCCGGTGGCCAAAATGGAGACTAACAGCGGTTAGGCAGGGTGTCAACGAATTCCCAATAGGAGGGAAAACTGTCCCATCCACTACGAATACGGTGCGCTCCAGGTGGAGTGGTCGGTGCCGAGCCCGTCCCCGCCGCAGGCCTTCGTGCGATACTGCGGACACGGACGGGACCTCGAGGGTCGCGGTCCGTGATCAGATGTCAGTCACCAGAACACCCTCGGCCACGTCCTCGCTGACTGCGGTGCGACTACCCGCAGGCGGCAGGAAGACGGTGATGATGCCGGCCGCCGCCCCGGCAAGGGCCGCCAGGACGAAGACGTGCTGGAAGGCGTCCTGGGTCGGCAACAGCCGATCGCCCACGGGGACGGACGCAGCGGCGAGCACGGCCGCCACGGCGGCACTGGCCGAAGCCATTCCGAAGTAGCGTGCGACGGTGTTGACCCCGTTGGCGGCTGACGTCTGCGAGACCGGCACCGACCGCATAATGCTCACCGGCAGGGCGGAGAAGGCGAGAAGGTTGGCGCAGCCGCAGACGACTGCGCCAAGACTGATCTGCAGCGCACTGTTGGAGAAGCCCGCACGGAGCGCATAGCCCAGGAAAAAGGTGACACTGGCCAGGATGAGCGTGAACCTCGGCCCGTACCGCCCAGTCAACCGTCCGGCAACAGGGGCGAGCACGACCATTGCCACAGCGGTCGGCAGCATCGCGAAGCCGGCCTGCACCACGGTGAGGCCCACCCCATAGCCCGTCGTCGTGGGCATCTGAAGCAGAGCGGACGTCGCCATGAGGTTGACGAACATCGCAAGGCCGAAGATGACGGTGGCCGCATTGGTGACAATGACGGGGCGGTGCATCGCGACACGGAGATCGACCAGCGGGTGTCGTGCTCTCAGCTCCCACCGCAGCCATACGACGAACATCACGGCGGCGGTGCCGAAGCTAAGCAGGATCGCGGGACTCCTCCATCCCCAGACCCCGCTCTTCGTGATGCCGAGGAGCAGGGCAGTGAGGAACATGGACAGGAGGACAGCGCCGAGCAGATCGAACGAACCGCCGCTGCGGACGGGTGACTCGGGAACGACCGCAAGGACCGCCACGATGAGCACGGCGCCCATCGCCGCACAGATCCAGAAGAGCGCGTGCCAGCCGAGACGTAGGTAAATCAGACCCGTGAGCGACAGTCCGAGCGCGGCGCCCACCGCGATTGCCGCGCTCATGAGTGCAACGGCTCCGCTGAGTCGCTCGCTGGGAAGTTCGTCGCGCATGAGACTCATGCCGATCGGCACGATGGCAAGCGATGCCCCTTGGAGGGCGCGCGCGGCGATGAGAAGCGGGAGCGATGGCGCGATCACCCCGACAAGGCTGCCGACGAGCAAGGCGCTCAGGCAGACGAGGATCATCCGTCGCTTTCCGTACATGTCCGCAAGTCTCGACAGGCTCGGAGTCGCTACGGCCCCCACCAGCAACGTCGCGGTAAGGAGCCACGAGGCGTCATCGATGGTGACGTGCAGAAGGCCGGGGATCTCGGCGTACATCGCTAGCAGCAGGGTCTGCATCACCGCTGTCGCAAGCGCGGCCGCGCATAGGACGCCACTGATCGCGCTGGCCGCCACGCGGAGATCTGACATCACGGCCACGCCGGAGTGAACACGTGCTGGGACGCGGCTGAGTCGAGCGGCCTTCGGTGAGCGGGACCCTGCCGCCGCTGCCGCGGGCGATGCCGGTGTGCGATACGTCGTGCAGGAGGGAGGGCTGGGGAAGCCGAAGTCGACGGGATCAACTCAGATTTCGCCTAAGCGCTCTTCGTCGGGCTGCGCGGGCGCCAGCACCCGGCGAGCAGTCCGGCTGCTCCAACGAATCCCGCAGCAAGCGCAAACGCTGTCAGCGGCCACCCAGGGGGATTGGCGATGCCGAAGAGTGCATCAAGCGACCAGTGACCTCCGCCCACTCCGGCGAAGAGGACGCCGGCCGCAGTCAACGTCATCACGTACTCGTAGCCCTCCCCCGGTCGAAAGATGAAGAAGCCGTTCTTTCGATGGTTGGCAATCCAAGCGACCACCATGACGCCGATCACGGCAGCACCCGCGAGAGGCGTGAGTAGGCCGAGTATCAGCATGAGTCCGGCACCCACTTCAGCCACGCTTGCCACCCACGCATGGAGTAGCGGCGGCCGCATGCCGATGCTCGCGAACCATCGGGCCGTACCCGCCACCTTGCCTGGTCCCCACAGATGGTTGTAGCCGTGCGCGATGAACACTGCACCGATCGCAAGTCGGAATACGAGGATCGCAAAACTAGCCGGGTCCGACAACACTGCGCACCGCCTCTCAGACAGTTGCCACACAAACCTCGCGCTCCACACTCAGGCGGAGCTCGATCTCACGTGTTGGATCACAGCACTTCCGACCCGCGGTCGTTCAGTGGCAACTGCAGACGCGGCAGGCCAGTTCGGTACCTCAGGCACCACCGGTGGCACCTATCGATGTCCTGGTGGCCCTAGGCATTCGTGATGACCTAGCCGTCGACTGCGGGGTCGAACATGAGCCGGACGCCATCGCCGTATTCGGAACCGAACCGCACCGAGCCCGGTTGGTGCGCCTTCAGTTCGGTTGCGGGCCCCGGATACAGGCAGGGCAGCTTCACGTCAGGGAGGCCATCGATTCGGGCAAGCACGACGGAGAAGGGGACGAGCCCCGCCTCCCACTCGAAGATCGCTCGGTCCACGCCGATCCACGAGTAGATCGATGCCGACGACTCGTGGTAGCGCCATTCGAGCCCCAGACCACAGAAGGGACAGCGACCCGGCGTCGGGGGAAACACGCCGCGCTCACAGCCCACGCACACCTGCACACGTAGTCGTCCCTCCGCGGCGGCAGCCCAGAAGGGCTCAGAGTCGACATCAGCGACCGGCGCAGGGAAGTTCGGCCGGGTGACCTCGCCCGCGGTCATGCGGCGGCACCCAGCACGATGGCGCAGCCGGTCGTGGTCGCTCCCCCGGTCACCAGCGCCCGGTCAGCTCGAGGTAGCTGTCTGTCGCCTGCTTCCTTCCTGAGTTGCAGAACGGCTTCGACAAAGTTGTTCATACCGTGTCCGTAACCCTCGGAGAGCAAGCCGCCATGCGTGTTGACAGGTACGTGGCCACCGGGTCCGGTTGCGCCGGATGCCACAAGCGCACCGGACTCCCCTGGCTTCGCGAAGCCGAATCCCTCCAACTGGCCAAGAACACTGAACGTGAAGCAGTCGTAGAGATAGAGGAGATCGATATCGCTCGACCGCAAGCCCGCGGGTCCGTACAGCCGCTGCTTCAGGAAGTGGGAGAACGTCTTTGCGTGCTCCGACCACTCGATGTAGCCCCAGTGGTCACCGCCGGGTCGCGGGCCGCCTCCGAGCACACCGGACACGAACTCGATCTCACGAGAGGGAGTGGCAGATGTTCCCGCTGCTCCGATGACTACAGCAAAGGCGCAGTCGAACTCCTGGCAGTAGTCGAGCAGTCGAAAAGGATCGGAGATCATCGGCGACTGGTTGTAGTCCTCAAGGGAGAGCGGCTTACGCATTGTCGCGTTGGGGTTTGACACCGCCCACTCGCGCGCAGCTACTGCAACGCCGCCGAGGTGGTCCGTGGTGGTGCCGTAGATCTCCATATGACGCCGAGCCATCATCGCATCGAACCGTCCATAGGTCGTCCACCCGACCGGAGCGGTGTACTGCATCCCCCCACGGGCCGCGATCGACTTCGACGATCCACCGAGTCGCGACTCCGACCGGCCGTTGATCGCACGGAACACGACCACCCTCTCGGCCAGGCCATGCTCTACCACCATGGCAGCTTGGAGGAGGGACGTCAGGAACTGGTTGCCCCCGCCATTGAAGTCGGCAAACCACCGGATGTCGGGGCATCCGAGGGCGTTGAGAACGCTCGTTGAGTAGATGCTGTCGTCGATCGCATAGGTAATAACGCCGTCAAGGTCCCGGGCATCGATGCCGGCGTCCCGGCACGCGCCCTCGGTCGCCTCAAGGGCCAATGAAAGCACGGACCGTCCGGACGCCTTGGAGAATGGCGTTCTGCCAGTGCCAAGAATACGAGCGCGTGAAAACATCGACCGTCCTCTCGTAGCGGATCTCTGTGCATCCCGGAGGCGGAACCAGCCACGTCGAGTGCTGAAACGGGCCAACCGCAACGAAGTGCAAGAGAATGGCCCTAGACTAATGGCCAATAGTTCGGTCGTCAAACACCCAATAGGCTGACCAGCGGAGCCGCGGGTCAGCGCATGGTCAAGTCGGCGGCACTCGCCGAGTCTGCGGCGGACAACAAGGAGGATTACACGTGATAAGCCGGGAACTGCTTCTGCCCCACCGGGTGGCGGCGTGGGCTGCCGAACACCCCGACCGCGTCTACATCCGCAACATTGACGGCGATATCCGCACGTTCGAGCAGACACATCACAACGCTTTGCGTTGGGCCGCGCTCTTGCGATCCCACGGCGTTCGCCCAGGCGAATCCGTTCTTTCACTGCTGCCGGTTTCCATTGCTGGCGCTGAGCTTTGGCTCGGTGCCAGCTGGCTGGGTGCGGTACTGGTCCCCATCAACATCGAGTACCGCGGCACAAGCCTGCGTCACGCCGTCAAGGTTTCCGGCGCCCGCGTGATAGTCACCAACGAGTCACTCCTTGCCGAGTGCGGGGAGCATGCAGAGATCGTCGACCAGCTCGAGTCGGCCATCGTCGTGGACGGCGCTGCCGTAGGATCCGCCATTGCTGCCGTCAATCTCTCAATGGTGTGGCCGGCGCAGACGCCCGACGGGAATGAGTTCCCTGGCCCGCGTGGATCGGACATTGCGGCGATAGTCTTCACGTCCGGCACGACCGGTGCGTCGAAGGGCGCCACCATCCACTGGGCGCAGTTGCATGCGACCGCATCACGCTACTTCCCCGCTGGCGACTTCACGCCCGATGACGTCTACTACGCGCCATTCCCGCTCTTCCACATCAGCGGCCTGGTGGCCCTCAACGTGATGGCACTCTGCGGCGGCTCCGTCGTCCTGCGAGAGCGGTTCAAGACCCAGGAGTTCTGGTCGGACGTTGCCACCTTCGGGTGCACGACGACTCTGCTTCTCGGCGCGATGGTGGAGTTCCTGGCCTCGACTCCGGCTACCGAGAACGACAGCAAGACGCCTCTGAACAAGGTGGCCATGATTCCGTTGCACCCTGACGTCGAAGCGTTCGGGCTGCGCTTCGGCCTGAAGATCTGTACCAACTACGGCTCATCGGAGACCGGCACCATCCTCGTTTCGGAGTGGAACCCGCCGAACTCACGCAGCTGCGGTCGGCAGCGCCCCGAGTACGAGGTCAGGATCGTCAATGACGACGACGAGGAAGTGCCGCCTGGCACAGTCGGTGAATGCGTGTGTCGACCCCGCGAGCCATGGACCTCGATGACCGGGTACTGGAACATGCCCCAGCCCACCTCCGAAGTCTTTCGCAACCAATGGCTCCACACCGGTGATCTGCTTTACCAGGACGAGGATGGCAACTTCTTCTACGTCGACCGAAAGTCAGACTCGATCCGCCGACGCGGCGAGAACATCTCGTCGATGGAAGTGGAGGCGGAAATCAATGCGCATCCCGACGTCATCGAGTCAGCGGTCGTCGGTGTGCCGTCCGAGCTGGGCGAGCAGGAGGTCATGGCGATGGTGGTTGTCGCAGGGTCCACGACACTGGAGCCGGACGCGCTGATCGAGTTTCTCGGGCCCCGGCTTCCTCGCTACGCCGTGCCGCGCTACGTCGAGTTTGTTGAGGCGCTGCCGAAGACGCCGACGCAGAAGATCCAGAAGAACATCATCCGTGGTCGCGGGGTGACCGGCTCGACATGGGACCGCGGCGGCCGATGAACCGACAGAACCCCAGCGACTCTCCGCTGTGAAGTGGGGCGCATCAACGCCTGCTTCAGGTCGTTCCTCCGTCAACCGCCATGAATCTCAAGCCGCTAGCAATGAGTTCGGGAACGGCTCGATGGGCGCTATCAAAGCCGGCTCCTTCGCCAATGCCTGCCCGATACCGGGCGGCGATACCTTCCGCGACAACGGCGAGCTTGAAGTGAGCTAGCCCTAGATAGCTTCCCCATCCATCCAGATTGACGCCCATCTCGTCGGCGTAATGGCGCGCGATCGCATCGGGGGACGGCCAGCGTTCGCTCGTCGAGGCGGCCGGTTCGCCGACGACGTGGTCGAAGCCGGGATGCTGGTAGGCACACATCATCGCGACGTCGGTGATCGGGTCGCCGATCGTCGCCATCTCCCAATCCACTAGGGCGGTCATCTGGCCGGTCGTGAGGTCGATGAGCGCGTTGTCGACACGAAAATCGCCGTGGACGATGCTGAAGCGGGATTGCGGCGGTGGCGAGCGGACAAGCGCCTGGTAGAGCCGATCGACGTCGTCTAGTTCTCGAGTCGCAACGCGATCCCATTGCTGGCGCCATAACTCGATCTGCCGATTCACGAAGCCTTCCGGGCGACCGAGGCCAGAGAGCCCTAGCTCGTCGTAGGGCAGGGAGTGCAGCAGTGCGAGAACACGGATCAATTCCCAATGAACTTCGCCCACCAGGTGGTCAGAGATCGCCAGAAGGTCCGTGCGTGTGCGAAGGACGCTTCCTTCGCTGAACTCCACGACCGTGAATGGGGCGCCGATAACCGATGCGTCATGACACTCGAGAACGGTTCGGGGCACCGGCAGCGCGGTCTGCTGGAGCGCCGACATCACTCGAAACTCCCTACCGACGTCATGCGCTGAAGGTGTCACGCCTGCCTCGGGCGGGCGTCGGAGCACCCAGGCGTCTTCGCCGTCGTCCAGTCGGTATGTCAAGTTCGACCGGCCGCCCGTGATTGCGGTGGCCCGTAGCGTTCCGGCGATGGGCACGCCGCATCCGCGGAGGTACGGCTCCAAGGCCGTCAGGTCGAGGTGTCCCGGTGCGACTGCGGATACTCCGGCATTCACGGGCGCTCCGCCGCAACTTGACTCACGATGCGTTTCGTCGCTCGCCGGGCGATGGCCCACCGGTGCGCTTCAGAGGGACCATCGTAGATGCGGAACGGGCGCGTCTCCCGATAGATCCGGGCCACCGGCAAGTCCTCCGAGACCCCCTGACCACCGCAGATCTGCACCGCGCGATCGACGATCCGCCCGATCGCTTCTGCGACGAACGTCTTCGCGATCGAGGTCGAGTCGTTCGATTCCATGCCTTGATCGATCTCCCAACTAGAGCGCAGAATCAACCCTCGAGCTGCAGCGAGATCTATTTCGGAGTCGGCGATCATCTGTTGAGTCATGCCGAGATTGGCGAGTCGTGCGCCGAAAGCCTCCCGTTCCGCGGCGTAGTTCACAGCGACCTCATGCGCGCGCCGGGCGGCGCCGAGCCACCGCATGCAGTGCGTCATACGAGCCGGGCCCAGCCGGACACCGGCGTACCGGAAACCCTGGTCCACCTCGCCGAGGACCGCTGAGTCGGCGACAAGGCAATTGGTGAATCGGACTTCACAGTGCCCACCGATCATGCTCTTGTCCATCGTCGGAACGTGGCGCGTGACGATCATCCCGGGATTGCCTGCGTCGACGAGGAACATCGTGGCGCCGCCCGCGTCACCCGAAGCACCAGAGGTCCGAGCCATGACAATGGTGAAGGCCGCGCCGTCCGCGCCCGTGATGAAGTGTTTCAACCCGTCTATTCGCCAGCCGCCTGGGACTCGGGCTGCCGCCGTTCGAAGCGCGCGCGGATCGGAGCCCGCCCCGGGAGCAGGTTCAGTCATGGCGAAGGCTGATCTAGTCTCCCCGTGAGCCAAAGGCGTCAGATACTGCTCGCGCTGTGCGTCGTTGGCAACATGGCCGAGAAGGTGCTGGTTCCCCTCGTCAGGCGCGGCGGCATTGATCGCCAGTGCTCCGAAGAGGGAATACCCTGCCTCTTCGAACACCGGGGCACGGTCGGCGAATCCCAGGCCCGCGCCGGCGTAGCAGTGGGGAAGGTGTGGCCCGAAGACGCCGCATCGGCGGGCCGCCTCCTGCAGCGACCGCCGCCAAGGCTCGCCCTGAGCGACACCACCGAAGTGGTCCTCGGAGGGCAGTACTTCCAGCCGAACGAACTCTCGAGTCCGCTGGACCAAGTCGTTCACATGCGGGGAGACGGCGAGGTCCACTCGCGAGGATCCCTTCTCCCGACTAACAATTCGCACGAATGGCCGTTCGTATCCCACCAGACACGGGGACGAGTGTCAACCCGGATGTACCGGTGGCTTTTCAACCGGACAGGGTCGGCGCTGCTATTCTCTGCGCAATCGCCCGCACCAGACGGCGGTGCGGAGGCGGTGCCGCGACTTCGCCCGTTTGTCGGCGGCATGCGTAGCGGCGCGAATGAAGGGACTGGCGCATGAGCAGAGTTCTTCCCGTTGTCGGCCCTGGCACGTGGACGGCGAGCAAGCCTCAGGAGCGCCACTTCAGTGGACGGATGTGGGAAATCCGGGAGGCGGCACTCACCCTCTTCTCGGAGCGGGGATACTACGGAACCGGCATGGAGGACATCGCCCGTGTTGTCGGCATTCGTGCCTCGAGCCTCTACAACCACGTGCCGTCGAAGCAGATCCTGCTGGCGGACATCATGCTGACGACCATGCGCGAGCTCATCCGGGTGTTCGACGAGTCGAGCAAACAGGCGCAGGCCAGTAGGAATCCTACGGCCGAGTTGCGTCTGGCCATGGAGGCGCATGTGCGGTACCACGCGACCCATCGACGCGACGTGCGAGTGGGAAACCGTGAGATCGCGAGCCTCGAGGAGCCTTATCAAGGCGAGGTGCGGCAGCAGAGGCGCACGTACGCGCGTCGGTGGCAGGCGATGATCGAGCGTGGTATCAAAGCGGGATCCTTCTCCACTCCCTCCGCTCAACTGTCGACTTACGCCTTGCTCGAGATGGGGATCGGGGTCTCGCAATGGTTCCAGGAGGGTGGCCCTCTGACGCTGGACGAGATCGCCGACCACTACGCGGCAATGGCACTGCGACAACTCAGTGCTGATATCAAATCGACCAATGGGGCTGCGCGAGCGGGGCGCAAATCGGCTCGCAAGAGATCCGCCTCCGGGTAACGGCTTCCGGTTATCCGACGCTGTGCGGCTCGCGCGCACGCCGCACTAGATCATCAGTCGAGGGCCGCAGTCCTTCGACGAAACGCCCAGCGCCCATCGACCTTGGTGAGTTCGTCGATGTATCTGCCCCGTGCGACGACCACCCAGGTGCCGGACGAGCGGTCCTGGCCGGCAACCATCAGCAGGCAGCTCCCGCTCGCAGAGTCTCCGTCGCCACTCACCTGCACCTCGGCGTTCCAGTGCCGCTGTGAACCGACGGGCTGCGACGGAAGGCTCGAGATACGACGCTCGCCGAAGCCCCGCAGTTCCGCATGACCGTTGAATGCCCGAGACGGAAGCTCGAAGGTGCCGTCAGTCGCCCACGTCGCGAGCCAGCCCTCGATGTCGCCCTCATCGATCGTCTTGTTGTAATCGGCATAGAGGTGAATGATCGCCACTTCGTCCGCCGGGTTCATGCGGCCGTCCCAGCGGTGGACTCCGGCTCAAGCTGCAGATGCATAGCAATGCTTCCTTCCAGGATTGCGCCGTCGTCGCCGACGACACGCGAACCGCCATTAGTATCTTCTCTGCGGAACCTACCACCCCGAGGCGACGTGTCCGTCGTGCCGGGCGCGCATGATTCGGACTCCCGCATCTCGTGTCGATCCACCTCCGGAAGATTCTCGAGGCCGGACCTGTCGCACGCGACAGGCGAGTGTCAAGTGGCTGGCTCGGGCGACTCGAACACCTCGGCTACGGTGGTCCGGTCGGGCTCCCATTCACGCCGTCTGTTCTTTGCACAGACAGTTCCCTCGCGAACGGCACCAGATCCAGAAGGAGCAATCATGACGAGCATTGGCTTCGTCGGCCTGGGCATCATGGGTGCCCCGATGTCACGCAACCTCGTGAAGGCCGGCTTCGATGTCGTCGGCTACAACCGCAGCAGGAGCGCTGTCGATGCGTTGCTCACCGCGAACGGGCGGGGTGCCAGGAGCGTCGCCGAGGCGGTGGCGGACGCAGACGTCGTCGCAATAATGGTGCCGGACTCCCCAGACGTGGCCGAGGTGATGGCTGCCGTCTTCGCGTCGGCGAGGCCGGGCACCCTCGTCATCGACTTCTCCAGCATCCGGCCGGACGTCTCCGCACAGTTGGCGGCCGACGGCAAGGCGCAGGGCTTCCGTGTCCTCGATGCTCCCGTCTCCGGAGGTGAGCAAGGGGCGATCGACGCCGTCCTCTCGATCATGGTCGGTGGGGACGCTGACGACTTCGCCTCCGCTCAGCCTGTTCTGACCGCGGTTGGGAAGACCATCGTCCACGTCGGCCCAAACGGCTCCGGACAGACGGTCAAGGCGGCCAACCAGCTAATTGTGGCGGGCAACATCGCACTCCTTGCCGAGGCGATGGTGTTCCTTGATGCCTACGGCGTGGATGTTGAGGCGGCGTTGGAGGTGCTCGGTGGCGGACTAGCGGGCAGCACCGTGATGCAACGCAAGGGCACCTCGATGCTCGCCCGCAACTTCGACCCGGGATTCAGGATCGCCTTGCACGACAAGGACATGGGCATCCTCATGGCAGCGGCGCGCGCTGCCGGAGTAGCCACTCCCGTCGGGGCAATCGTCGCGCAGCTCATCGGCTCACTCAAGGCCCAGGGCTTCGGGGGCCTCGATCATTCAGCGCTCATCATGATCATCGAGCAGCTCTCCGGACGCAGCACTGCGCCGAGACAACCGGGTGGGGCGGAGCCGCGAGCTTGAGACCGTAGGCGTCGTCGATCGACTCCTGCAGGGCCGTTCGTCGTCCGACCGCGCGATCCGCTGCGCCCATGCCGCGGACCGATTCCCGGCGTAGCGCCCCCATTCCCACCCAACTACGCGCTCGGGCTGTCGCCAGTCTGAAGTCGGGGGAACAGCCTCGCCGCGTTTGCATGGAGGACAGCGGTGCGCGCTGAGCTGGTTAGGTGGTCAGTCTCCTGAAGGGCGACTGCCAGATCATGGACGCGTCCGGCGGGGGTGAAGGGGAAGTCGCTGCCGTAGAGCAACTGGGAAACGCTGACGAGGCCCAGAAGGGCCGGGAGGGCCCTTGGCAACGGCACGCCGGCAAGGTCGTAGTACAACCGGCCAAGTTCGTGAAGGAGGTCCACTGGAGGATCGGTGGGCGTGATCGAGCGAGAGAAGAGATCGACCCGATCAACCAGCACTCCCAGTGCCGCGCCCGCATGCGGCACGATCCAGCGGATCCGAGGGAATCGCGTGAAGGCACCCGACAGAGCGAGATTGAAGACGGCACGCGTAGTGTCAAGAGGAAACTCGACCATCGATCGAGGACGCCCGAATGAGACCTGCTCCCAGCCGCACGGCGAGGTCGGGTGGATTGCGACAACTGCGGCCCGCTCATCCAGCGCCGCCAGGACGGGATCCATCCGGGGATCTCCAAGATAGACGCCGTCGGCATGTGTCAGCATCCCGATTCCGTCCGCCTGGCATTCATCAAAGGCGTGGGAGATTTCCGCTACAGCGGCATCGACATCCGGCAACGGGAGGGTCGCCAAAAGCCCAAAGCGATCGGGATGGGCGGCCACGATGGCGGCACCGTCCTGGTTGATCGCTGCTGCGAGTCCTGCCCGTTCGGCAGGGTCGGGGACAAACGTCGTCCCCGGCGACGAAAGCGAGAGTAGGGCCGCCGCAATTCCGACGGCGTCCATCACCTTCAACGCCGCGCTCGGCTCCCACTCCGGCAGTGCGGTAGTGCCATCCGGATGGCCGGCTCCATGGGCTAGAGCCGATGCGCGATAGCGAGGCGTCACGAAGTGCGCATGGACATCTATGGCGGCGCGGCGCGGCAGAGCGGGCATAGGTGCTGAGGGAACGACGGAACTAGGCATGCTCTCGCCTCGCCCCTCTCGACGGTCGCTGCCCACGTCAGCAGGGGCGCACGGAGTGACGGCCACCGAGTACCGCTACTTCACGATGAGGCCGCGGAGAGAGCCTTCCTCCCTCCACTCACGAAGAAGGTCGCAGTAAGCGAGTGCACCCTGCGGATAGCGATCGGCGAGGATGCCCTTGGGGTTATCGACATTGCCCTCACTCGTGAAATACCCAGGAGTGCAGTCCTGCCAGAACTTCAGGAGTTCGGGATTCGGGTTTCCGTGGATGACCTCCTGCCACTCCTCCACGGCCTCGATGGTCGTCTCCACCGAAGTGGCTGATGATTCAGCGACGCGGTTGACGACGTACGCGATGTGCTCCGCCTGCTCCCACAGGGTGTGGACGAAGTTCGCGGTGGTGCCCGCCTGAGTTGCGCCCATGAAGTAGCAGTTGGGCATGCCGGCGGCGTAGAAGCCGTGGAAGGTGCGAAGGCCGTTGTCCCACTGCTGTGACAGGCTCAGGCCATCTCGCCCGATGAGGTCAAAGCCGGCAGCCGAGAGGTAGCCGTGACCCACGTCGAATCCCGTGGCAAAGACGATGCAATCGAGTTCGAACTCCTGGCCATCGACGATCACGCCCATCGGGGTGATCGCATCGACGCCCTGACCGTGCGTATCGACCAGGGTGACATTGGGGCGATTGAACATGGGGAGGTACCCATCGTGGAATCCTGGACGCTTGCACCAGAACCGGTAGTACGGCTTCAGGGCCTCCGCTGTCTCCCGGTCCTCGACGATACTGTCGATACGCGCATGGATCTCACTGATGAGCTCCATGTCGAGAAGCTCGGCCTCCTCGGAGCTGCTGGTCGTGCCCAGGGGGGCGTCTACCAGGCCCTTGCCCAGCTTCTTCCAGGCGTAGGTCCAGCCGTCATCGACAAGATCCTCTGACACGTCCTTGCCCAGTGCCATGGAGACGAAGTTGGTCATGCGCTCCCGCTGCCAGCCAGGACGCAGCGAGGCTGCCCAAGCCGGGTCAGTCGGATGGTTGTTTCGCGGGGAGACTGTTGACGGAGTTCGCTGGAAGATGAACAGCTGCTGTGCGCTCTCAGCAACCTCGGGCGCACACTGGAGTGCCGTTGCCCCCGTGCCGATGATGCCGACACGCTTGTCGGCCAGGCCTCGCATGTCCCCGCTAGCGTTGCCGCCGGTGTATCCGTAGTCCCATCGACTGGTGTGGAACACATGCCCCGTGAACTTCTCAATGCCGGCGATGCCCGGCAAACGCGGGAGGACCTGCTGGCCGCTGGCCATCACCACATGGCTGGCGGCAAAGCGATCGTTGCGGTCGGTGTGCACGAGCCACTTCTGGCGGTTGTCGTCCCACTCCAACTTCGTGATCGCCGTCTGGAATAGTGCGTCGTCGTAGAGGTCAAATGTCTGCCCTACAAGCTTCAGGTACGCGAAGATCTCAGGCTGGTGCGCGTACTTCTCCGTCGGCATGTAGCCGGTTTCCTCGAGTAGTGGCAGGTAGAGGTACGACTCGACGTCGCACATTGCGCCCGGATAGCGGTTCCAGTACCAGACTCCACCGAAGTCTCCGGCCCTCTCCACAATTCGGATCCGCTTCACGCCGGCCTTGCGAAGCTCGGCTCCAGCGAGAAGACCGCCCAGGCCTCCACCCACGACAAGCACGTCGACCTCGTCCTCGACCGGGGGTCGAGTGAAGTCAGGATCGACGAAGGGGTCCGCCTGGAAGCGCGCCAGTGGGCCTACCAGTTCCGGGAACTGCTCGTTCCCACTGGGTCGCAACCGCCGCTCGCGCTCCTCGCGATACTTCTTCCGCATGGCCTCGACGTCCACACTGGCGGAGTCGTTGCCCTGCTGGTCCCCGCCAATGCCCGAGCTAATGTTGCTTGACATGCCCAACCTCTCTTGTTGTGACCTTCGATCCCTCGTGACGTGCCCATCGACCCAGGCCATTCCCGCTAGTACGGCATGCGTGGCTCCAAGGTGGCACGAGAGGCGATTACCAGCAGCGGTCCTTCGTCCCCTCGCCGGGCGGGCCGAGGCCGCATCACCAAATGAGAACCCGTCGTGCCGTGTCCCCGAGAACCCACCGCTTCTCATCTTCCGTCAACAGCGCTGTATCTCGAAAGAGCGAGAGGGAGGCTGCGTAGGTCGGCCGATCTCGGACCACCTGCGACCTTTCCTGCGAGGGGCCCGGCCGCCATCCGAGGCGGCCACGAAACCGGCTGATGTCAGATGCCCACATGATCCGGCTCGCACCAAAGGCGTCGACGATGTGGCGCACGTGGCCCCATGTGTCTTCGTGCGGATATGGCTCGGAGGAAAGACTGGGAACACCACACATCTTGACGGCGACATTGGGGAACTGAGCGAGGTCCAGCAGCTCGGGGATGCGACGCCACGCTGGGCTCTCAACCTCCTCCGCCGGGGGCTGCTTCATACCGAGGTGATCCACGACCAGCCTGAGGCCGGGGTACCTCATCGCAATCGAATGCGCGATATCAAGGTGCCCCGAGCAGAAGACGAAGAGCGGCAGCCCATGCTTCTCGCACGCCGCGATCGCCCTGTCCCATAACCCCTCGTGAAAGCGCCGCAGACTCTCGGGGGTGAAGCTCACGACCATTCGCAGCCCTCTGACGTGCGGCGAATCTCGAAGGTCTGACACATGCGCATCAACATCGGGTGACATGGGGTCAAGCAACCCTGACCCCACGGTGCTCCCATAATCGAAGCAGCGCACACACGTGAAGCGGCCTGGCCATGTTGAGGCGACCTGTTGCGCCCAACCCTCATACTCCGCAGCT
>CAIVQM010000343.1 GCA_903908025.1 uncultured bacterium | reverse complement strand
GGTGCCGAGCATGCCGATGTAGTCGGCCCGAGCCCGGTCCATCCCTCGCTCGGACAGCATCGCCCCGCGGAAGTAGTTGCCGCCACCGATCACGACAGCGACCTGGGTGCCGTGCCGGACGACATCGGCGATCTGCTCGGCGATCGACGCGACGACATCGGGGTCGACCCCGAGTCCACCACCGCCGGCGAAGGCCTCACCCGAGAGCTTCAGCAGCACCCGGTGCCATCCGCCCTCCGGCGCCTGTGGCCAGGTCTCGATGGTGCCGTCCAAAGACGGCTGAACGGCGCCGGTCGCTCCTGTTGGGTTCATGCTGCCCTCCGAGTCGTCCGACGCCGTCCAGTATCGCCTGTGGTTAGGCCTGTCCGGGCTCGAACCGGGCGAACCCGGTCACGGCCGTGCCCGAGTCTGCCAGCACCTGTGCGACGGTCTTCTTGTTGTCGACGACGCTGGGCTGCTCGAGCAGGACGGTGTCCTTGAAGAACGCATTCACGCGGCCCTCGACGATCTTGGGCATGGCCGCCTCGGGCTTTCCCTCCTCCTTGGCCGTCTCCTCCGCGATGTGGCGCTCGTTGGCCACCACTTCGGCGGGGACGTCCTCGCGGGTGAGGAACTGCGGGCGCATGGCGGCAACCTGCATGGCTGCGGCTCGCGCTGCGGCCTCGTCGCCGGTGTAGGCGACGATGACGCCGACCTGCGGGGGCAGGTCAGACGCGCGGTGATGAAGGTAGATCGACACGGGCGCAGGTAAAACGCAGACCCGGCCGAGCTCGATCTTCTCGCCGATGACACCGGCCATCTCGCCGAGGGTGTCGCCGACAGTACGACCGTCGGCAAGCGTCGCGCCGAGCAGGGCGTCGCGGTCAGCGACCTGACCGGCATCGGCGGCGGCCGCGACGGCCCCAGCCAGGGTGATGAAGTCCTCGTTCTTCGCGACGAAGTCGGTCTCGCAGAGGAGCTCGATGAGGGCGTTGCCGGAAGCGGCGACCATCCCGTTCGAGGCCTCGCGCTCGGCGCCACGCTTGGCGGCCTTGGCCGACCCGGTGATGCGGAGCAGCTCGACAGCCTTGTCGAAGTCGCCGTCGGTCTCCTCGAGGGCCCTCTTGCACTCCATCATGCCCGCGGCCGTGAGGTCGCGGAGCTTCTTGACGTCAGCGGCGGAAATGGTCGCCATGGTGATTCCTCATCCTCCAGATGTGCACGTTCGGGTCACGGCCCGCAGGCCTGGTTCAGGACAGCCGGACTCCGGCGGGTGCGTTGGCACCCGCCGGAGAAGGGCGTTACTCGGGTGCGGCGGTCTCCACGACTGCCTCGACGAGGCCTCGGCCGGAGCCTCGGCGACGATCTCGGCAACCACGACGGCCTCAGCAGGCGTCTCTTCGACGACGACAACCTCGACGACCTCGACGACCTCGACGACCTCGACGGGAGCCTCGGCCACAGCCAGGAGCTCGCGCTCCCACTCGGCCAGCGGCTCCTCGGCCACCACGCCACCGCTGACAGCGCCACCGGCGCGGGCCATCAGGCCCTCGGCGACAGCGTCGGCGATCACGCGGGTGAGCAGGGCGACGGAACGGATCGCGTCATCGTTGCCCGGGATCGGGAAGTCGACCTCGTCGGGATCGCAGTTGGTGTCGAGCACGGCGATGACGGGGATGCCCAGCTTGCGGGCCTCGCCAACGGCGATGTGCTCCTTCTTGGTGTCGACGATCCAGACGGCGCTCGGGATCTTGGTCATCTCACGGATGCCACCGAGGGTCTTGGCGAGCTTCTCCTTCTCACGACGAAGGACAAGCAGCTCCTTCTTGGTGAGCCCGGAGCCGGCGACGACGTCGTAGTCGATCTCCTCGAGCTCCTTGAGGCGCTGGATGCGCTTGAAGACGGTCGAGAAGTTGGTCAGCATGCCGCCGAGCCAGCGCTGGTCGACGAAAGGCATGCCGGCGCGATGCGCTTCCATGTTGATCACATCGCGTGCCTGGCGCTTGGTGCCCACCAT
>CAIVQM010000342.1 GCA_903908025.1 uncultured bacterium | reverse complement strand
CTGCATATGTCATCGGTTTTTGCATCACGCAGCCCGTTTTACTCCGGTCTTTCTTTTTACGTTTTACGTTTTACGCTTCACGTTTCACTTCAGGAGGTATTTCATCATGATCTTCTCATCGGTTAATCTGGTTGATCCGACGGTCGCGGCCAACAAGGCCCGAGCGCAGGCGGTCGATATCGCTCAGGCCCAGGCGGCGCAGTACGCCGAACTGCTGGGCTTCACGCTGGGACCCGTGGCATCGGTATCCGAGTCGTCCAGCACGATCGCCCCGCCGCCGATCGCCTTCTCGGAAGCGGCTGCAGCGCCGGCCGACAGGGCCCCGACGCCCATCGTGGCCGGCACGACGCAGGTCAGCGTCACCCTCAATGTGGCGTGGTCCATCGAGGGCTGATCCTGCGGCTGCCACAATCGCCGGGTGACCGGACCGTTTGCGACCGCCATCATCGTGGTGTCCCTGCTGCTGTGCTGCTGGGCCGTGGTCCTCGTGATCGCCAACCGGGCGCCGGGGCGGGCGCTTCTATCCGCGAGCGCTGTCCTCGAACTGCTCCTCGTTGTCTTCCTCGTCGGCGGCATCGTCCAGATGGCCGGAAGCGATCGTGACTTCGCCCGCGCCGAGTTCGTCGGCTACCTGCTCGCGTGTGCGGCTGTGATTCCGGTCGCTGCCTGGTGGGTCCGCGACGAGAAGTCGCGAGCTGCGGCCGGTGTGCTCGCGGTCGTCTTTCTTGTGCTGCCCGTGCTCGTCATTCGTGTCCAGCAGGTCTGGGCTGGGTCCGTTGGCTGATCCGCAGCACCCGGAAGCGGCCGCCGGCGCGCCGCGACCCACCGGGCGGGGATTCGGGCGCGTCCTCGTCACCGTCTACGGGATCTTCGCGTTGGCGGCGACCGCGCGTTCCGTGGTGCAGATTGCCACGAAGTTCGACGAGGCACCGATTGCCTACCTGCTGTCGGCCTTGGCGGCAGTGATCTACATCGTCGCCACCGTGGCACTGGCGCGAGGGGATCGAACCTCGCGACGTGTCGCGACGGTGGCCATCACGATCGAGCTCGTCGGGGTCCTCGGCGTCGGCCTGCTGAGCCTGGTCATCCCGCATGACTTCCCCTCGGCATCGGTGTGGTCGGGCTTCGGGAGTGGCTACGGATTCATTCCACTGGTCCTGCCCTTTGTTGGGCTGTGGTGGCTGCGTCGCACGCGCTAGCATCGTGCGCCGGCTGCACCCTGCGGCCATACGGGGGAGACCGTGATGCGAAGACTGCATGGACCTGCAAGCGCCCTGATCGGTCTGGTCGCAGCTGGCCTCATCCTGACGGGGTGCGGTTCCTCGGGGGGATCGACCGACGCCGCGGCCCCGAGCAGTGCTGCAGCGGCGCCGACGGAATCGGCGGCTCCTTCCGAGCCGGTCCCGTCCGCATCCGCTGCGGCCCCGACCGGTGAGGTGCCCGACCCCTGCACGCTGCTGACGGCCGAGGAGATCACCGCGATCACGGGATCGGATCCGGGCACGCCCAAGCCCAATGCCGTGTATCCCGATGTCCGCAAGATCTGCAAGTTCGACGGTGGCCTGATCCTCGCGGTCGAGGTCGCCGCTGACTACGACGGGTCTGTCGCGATGGTCAAGGGCGACACCAACGTCGAGGACTCCGAGGATGTGTCGGGCGTCGGGGACAAGGCCTTCTTCTCCACCTATACCTTCGGTGCGACCCAGATCCTTGCGGTGCAGGGCGACTACTTCGTCGGGGTGACGAGCCTGCTCGACAAGGGGAAGTCGATCGCGCTTGCTCAGGCCATGCTGGCGGCCCTGTAGCCGACTGAGCGATTCCCCGGACGAGAGGCCCCTAGGCCGTGGAGACCAAGTGGCTGGCGCGGGTGATCGGCCTGGTGATCGCCCTTGCGTCGATCGGGGCGGCAGTGCTGCTCTGGATCACGGTCGGGCTCGATCAGTCCGTCGGCGGCCCGATGGTGCCGATCCAGGAGGGTGTGCTCGGTAGCTGGGAGTTCCTCTTCGCGCGCGTTCGCCCGCCCGTCCGCATCTTCTGGGCCTCCGTCGCGATTGCGATGCTCGCCGCCATGAGCGTGGCGGTCATTGAGCGGTGGGCCGCCCGGCGTGCACGTCGGTCCGAGGATCACCGAGCCACACCGCTCTCCCCGATCGTGCAGATGGTTCGCACGCGTGGGCAATCTGGTTCGGTCTCCGTCACCGTCCTGATCCCGTCGCACAACGAGGAGCTCATCCTTCCCACGACGCTCCCTTCGCTGCTGTCCCAATCCCGTCGACCCGAGCGGGTGATCGTGGTCGCGGACAACTGCACCGATGGGACGGTTGCCGTGGCGCTCGCAAACGGCGTTGAGGTGTTCGAGAGTCGGGGCAACACGGAGAAGAAGGCGGGTGCGCTCAACCAGGTGCTGGCGGGCCTGCTGCCGGCACTTGGTGACAACGATGTCGTCATGGTGATGGACGCGGATACCGCGCTGGACCAGGGGTTCATCGCGGAGGCGGTACGCCGGTTCGAGAGCGATCGCGCATTGATGGCCGTGGGTGGCATCTTCTACGGCGAGCCCGGACACGGAATGCTCGGGCAGTTCCAGCGCAACGAGTACATCCGATACTCGCGTCAGATCAACAGGCGTCGCGGGCGTGTCTTCGTCCTGACAGGCACATCGTCACTCTTCCGACCGGCCGGGTTGCGAACCGTGGCTGCTGCTCGCGACGTGACGATTCCGGGCCGCAACGGCAACGTGTACGACACGCACGCGCTGACCGAGGACAACGAACTGACCATCGCACTGAAGTCGCTGGGTGCCCTGATGGTGTCGCCGCCGCCGTGCACTGTGGTCACCGAACTGATGCCGGGCTGGCGCCCGCTGTGGCGCCAGCGAATGCGCTGGCAGCGTGGCGCGGTTGAGAACATCGGCGCCTACGGATTCACGCCCGCGACGGCGCGTTACTGGGGTCAGCAGATTGCCATCGGCTACGGCACGATCGCGCTCTACGCGTTCATGCTGATGATGTTCCTCATGGTCGCTGCGGTGGACACCTGGGTCTGGTTCCCGTTCTGGCTCGGCATCGGCAGCATCTTCGTCCTCGAGCGCATCGTCACCGTCTGGCGCGGTGGCTGGCGAGCCCGAATCCTCGCTGCCACGCTCTTCCCGGAACTCTTCTACGACATGTTCCTGAGTGCGGTGTTCGTCAAGGGCCTGTTCGACATCACGTTCGGTCGCGTGGCGCGCTGGGGACACGTGAACCACGGCAATGCACGCACTGTGGCGGAGGCGGAGTAATGGGGACCATCCACGCCGGGTTCCTGCTGCCCGAGTCCTTCCTGCAGAGCGAGTTCTTCAGCGTTCTTGCAACCTTCGTCGCGATCAATACCCTCATCTACGTGACGCTGGCGGTCGCGAAGATGCTGCCGCGCGTGTATCCCGGCGACCTCATCCACGGGCGCAACCGTCGGCGCGAGCCGCGCGGAATCCTCCCCGATGGGCCACCCGCCGGGCCTGAGGTCGACTGATCAGGCGTCGGGCGTCGGCTGATCAGGCGTCGGCTTGTCGCCGGTGAGTTCCGCCTTGATGGCGTCAAGGAGCTTGGCGGTGGCGTCCTTTGTCGCTGCACCGACCTCTGGGTCCGTCGTGGTCTCGTCGAGCTTGGCGATCGCCGTCTTGAACACCGCGCTCACCTGATCCATCACGCTGCCAGCCGACTGATCGTTGGCGGACGACACAGCGCCACCGGCCTCGACAGCATGGCCCTTCAGTCGATCTCCCAGCGATCGGAAGGAGGCTCCGACGCCCTGCCAGTCCGCCTTGCCTGCCTTGTCATCCGTCATAGCCGCTCCTCCGCATCGTTACGTCATCCCAGTATGCAGAGCAGCGCTTCGAAACGCGATGCGGCGTAGGGTCAAGACTGCTGGGGAACGGGAGGTGCCGTGGACGACGATCCGCTCAACGAATCCGCTGAGGCGGCCGTCCTGACGGTTCCCGACGACGCGACCCTGCTGGCGGTCATCGGAGAGCTGTTCCCGCCGATGTTCGGCATTGCCTTGACGCCGGTGCCCGACCACGCCCTTGCGGCCGAGACCGAGATCGGCACGCTGTTCGTCGGGGTCCTGAGCGACTTCGTGGTCAGCCTCGAGTTGCGCCTGCATGGGCATTACCGACTGACGATGGAACTCCTGGAGTACCTGAACGAGGAGAACGCGGGCTCGGCCTTTGTGACGTTCTCGACCCTCGATGGCCGGCTGTGGATCTCGGGCAATGTCGACGGCCGGCCGCTGGTCCCCGACCACCTCGCACGCGTCCTGACGTATATGTTCCAGGCCGCGACGGCGGTCGTGGGTGAGGTCACGCCGGAACCCGGGTCTGGCGGCTAGGCTCTGCCAGCGTCAGGCATGACCGTATTGACCGAGTAGTGGACGAAATTGACCGACTGGTGGTCGAGTACGGGAGCCTCGTAAGGCTGATACTGGATATGAGAGTGGGGGTGAGTCGATGAGTTGGTACTGGTGGGTCCTGTTCCTGGTGCTGGCCTACGGCCTTGGCCTGCTCGGATCCCTCTACTTCCAGAAGACCCACCCGCCGGATCGTCGCAGGACCGAGCGGCGTTCGGGCGACCGTCGCGACCAGGGCCGACATGCGGTGGCACCGGCAGGGATCGCCGACCGACGTTCGGCTGACCGCCGCAGTGGCGCCGACCGACGCAGGGGCAAGCCGCTGTGGCAGCTCGGCACCGTCGTCGTGGCGGCGGCCTTCCTGTCGATCGTCGGCGTTGTCGCCTACGCGGAGTCGCAGGTTGCCTCGATCTTCGCGGAGACCTCGCCAGAGTTCATCAACAGCGGCTGGGCGGCCTGCGATACGCCCATCACCTGGAGTGTCGACACGGGCCGGCTCACGCCCGCTGACTCGAAGATCGCCATCAACCAGTTGACAGCCGACCTGAAGCACTGGGGTGAGGTCAGTGGGCTGACGTTCCAGTACGTCGGTGAGGTTCCCATCGTTTACGACGACACCAACTATGTCGTGACGAGCGACCAGCATCCCAGCGAGCGTCACCTGTACGTCGCATTCCTCAATGACAAGGACTCGAGCCTGCTCGATGCGCGCACCGTCGGATTTGCGTCCCCGACAAAGGTGTTCAAGGACCAGAAGGAGATCACGGAGGGCAGCGTGGTCCTCAGTATCGACTACGTGAAGAAGATCAATGCGGCCAAGCAGAGTGCGCTCTACCTGCACGAGCTTGGTCATGCGCTTGGTCTGGCACATGGCACTGAGAAGGCCGATGTCATGTACTACCTGGTTGATACCAACAACACGTTGAGCAATGCCGACATCGCCGGCATCCGTGCGTTGATCAAGGCGTGCAAGGCCGGCTGACCAGCAGCTGCTGATCCGCGGCCGTCACCACGACCCGCCGCCGCCACCACCACCGCCACCGCCGGAGAAGCCGCCGCCGCCGGAACCGCTGCTGGGGGCCGTCATCGCGCTGGCCATCGACGATGTGCCGCTGCTGACGAGCCCGTGCATCGAGGCCATGCTGCCGACGTAGAAGCCGCTGCTGACAAGTTGCTCGGGGGTGAGGTCGGGGAACGCGCCGATCCACGAGTTCTCGAGCTCGAAGACGACGGCATACGGCAGCATCGTCGCGAAGATCGCCTCGGGTGAGAGCCCGGACCGTTGGGCGAACTCGCGGCGGGACGCCGCTGCGTCGGTGCCCAGAACGATCCGGAAGCCGTCGACCTTCGCCAGGAACAGGGCGGATTGCTGCGTCTGCTGACGGGGGGTGATGGCGCGCGCGACGAAGAAGCCGATGAGTGCGCCAACACCGACGGTGAACAGGGCTGCCGTAATGAAGGGCTGGCCGATGAATATCGAGAGGAAGCCCACCGCCACGAGGAGGAAGGCGATGCCGCCCAGCCAGTTCCACCTCTTGTCCGGATCGTCACCGCGGGTGTTCCGGCGGCCGTTGGCCTCCTGCGCATCGACGAGGTCACCGAACGACTCGGTCCAGAGCGAGGCGAGGTCCTTGTCGTAGCCGCTCAGGGACGCCGATGTCGCGCCCTTGAGGATCATCCCGACGACGGACTGCTCCCAGGGCGCCAAGGGTGGGCTCCCCGTGCCGATCCAGCCGACGGTCAGATCGCCGGCGCCATCGGTGGACACGTTGATCCAGCGTCGCGCCGCGAGGTCAAGCAGGGTTGCCACCAGGACGCGAGAGTCGGCGAAACCCTTGCCTCCCTTCCACGCTGCGGAGAGCTCGGCGGGTGTCACGCCATCCGGTGGCGCGTACTGGGGCGGTGCTCCGGGCACGGGCGCTCCGGCATCCTTGCGGCGCCTGGCGATGGCGAGGCCGATCGGCACGGCCGCCAGCAGCCCAGCCGGGATCAGGGCGCCGAGGACTCCGATGAGCGGGTTCGTGGGCAGGCCCTGACTGATGTTCTCGCGCGGTGTCGTGGCGAAGGCCGCAGCGGGATACGTGACAGCACCGGTGAGTGCCTGCCCCGCGTCGAGCGCTACGGGGCCGAGCAGGGCAATGCTCTTGGCCGTGGCGGCTGGGCAGGTGCTGATGCCGCCGGCAGATCCGGAGAAGCAGACGGCATTGAGGACGTCGGCCGGGCCGGTGACGGTCGCCCTGGCGGACTCGATCCAGACGTCCCAGCCGGTGCCGATGAAATCCCAGTACAGCTCGACATCGCCGACCGAGATCGACGAGGGCATCTGCGGATCCGCCTTGTCCTCTGCGGTGATGATGCGCAGCCCGTCAGCGACGGTGTAGTCGACGACGTATCGGTGGGCTCCCGTGATGGTCTGGTTGGGATCACCGATCTTCACATTGAGGAAGGGGCCATTCTCGGAGGATGTCCACGGCACGCTCCCACCGTCCATCGTGACGCTGTTGACGGTGACGCCGTAAGTGCGTCGCTGGCCGCTGACGGTCTCGTCGTACATCGGGATGTCGCGGAAGATCCCGTGGCGGTACTCGGACTCGAAGTCGTAGGTGATGGTCTCGACGACGCGGAAGGAGGTGTCCGGATTCACCGTGACCGAGACGTCGAGCTGCGGGATGTACTCGGCATGCGCTGCGGACGCGGCAGCGACCGTAGTCAGTCCGCAGAGGAGCAGGGCGCTGACCGCAACAGCCGCCCTGCGGAGCAGGGCAGGCATCAGAAGCTGACGGTGGGGGCTGACCGGCGACCCGCATCGGGCTCGGAGTACATCTCCCGTTCGTGGACACCTGCCAGCCCGGCGAACCACATCGCTGGGATGGTCACCAATGCTGTGTTCAGATTGACGACCGAGTCGTTGTAGTACTGACGGGCGAACTGGAGCTCGCCCTCGACCGATGCCAGCTGGCCCTGCAGATCGCGGAAGTTGGCGGTCGCGGTGAGCTGCGGGTAGGCCTCGGCGACCGCGAACAGCCGACCGAGGGCCTGGGTCAGCTCGCCATCGGCTGCGGCGGTCTGGGCGACGGTTGCGGCGCCCGCTGCCTTGGCCCGGGCATTGGTGACGTCTTCCATGGTGCCGCGCTCGAAGTCCGCTGCACCCTTGACGGTCTCGACGAGGTTCGGGATGAGGTCGGCCCGCTTGGCGAGCAGGGTGTCGATCCCGGCCCACGCCCCCTGTGCGAGCACATCGAGTCGGCGCAGCTTGTTGAACTGGGACATCGCGAACAGCGCGATCCCTACCAGCAGCACGATGATGATGATCGCGATCAGCAGTCCGCTCATGAGTCCTCCAGACAATTCGGGCGTGGACTGACCGTACCGGTCTGGACGCACTGACGGGGGGTCGGTCGCGTGAACGTTAGGGCAGGCAGACGGTGATCCCGTCCTGCCCATTTCCGTCCATGGCGGCGAGAGCCATCGGTACCTCGTCGAGGCTGATCGTCCGGGCGACCAGCTCCGTCGGGCGCAACTGGCCGTTCGCAATCCGCTCGAGCATCTCGGGGTAGGCGTGGGCCGCCATGCCATGGCTGCCGAGGACCGCCAGTTCCCGGCCGATGACCAGATGCATGGGAACCGACTCACGGCCGCCGAGGACGGCGGGCGGCAGCAGCCCCACTTGGACGTGGCGGCCTCGCGGACGCAGGGCCGACACCGATGCCGATGCTGTTGCGGCACTGCCGAGAGCGTCGATGCCGACGTGGGCGCCATCCGGCGCGAGATCGCGAATCACCTCGACCGGATCGGTATCGCGCGCGTCGATGAGGTGGGCTGCGCCGACACCTGCTGCGCGGGACAGCGCTGAGGGCTGCACGTCGACGGCGATGACGGTGGCTCCGAGCGAGGCGGCGATCATCACAGCGGACAGGCCGAGGCCACCGCAGCCGAACACGACGACGACCTCGCCCGGTTGCACTTTGGCTACCTGGGTGACCGCGCGATAGGCGGTAGCGAACCGACAGCCGAGGGTCGCTGCCGTCTTGTCGGACACGGCGTCTGGGAGATGGATGACGTTCACGTCGGCGAACGGGATGGCGACCCGCTCAGCGAAGGATCCCGGCCCGGAGAATCCGGGCTGCCATTGGTTGGGGCACACCTGACCGTTGCCCGATCGGCAGGTCGGGCAGGCGCCGCAGGCGCAGACGAACGGCACGGTCACCCGATCACCGACAGCCGACCCGCGCACGAGCCGGCCCACGGCTGTCACGGTGCCCGCGAACTCGTGTCCCGGAATGTGTGGCAGCACAACGATGTCGGGGTCGTGCCCCTGCCACCCGTGCCAGTCGCTTCGGCAGATGCCGGTGGCTCCGACCTGAATGACGACGCCGTCGTCGGGCACAGTCGGTTCCGGCACATCGGTGACATGCAACGGCTCCGTGAAGGAGTCGAACAGAACTGCGCGCACGAGCGGAGTCTAGGAGCGCCGTCGAGGTGGAGCGGCTACTCGTCCCAGCCCTTCTGGTCCTCTTCCTCGCGGACAGAGGTGTTGAAGAACTTCAGGCCTAGGGCCATGGCTCCGATGATGAGCAGGGCGACCCCGGCGATGGTGAGGAGGGTTCTCACGGTGTTCTCCTTGGCTGAAGTGAGGTCGAGTTCGAGACTGACAGGGTAGCGAGGGGCCAACGTCAGGGGACGAGGCCCTCGCTGCGCGCCATCCGGTACATGTCTGTCTTGGTCGGCACGGGGGTGCCCGCACGCTGGTACTTGGCCCGCACTCGCTTGATGTACTCCTGCGCTGTGCCCTCCGTGACACCCATGCGGCGGGCCACCGTGCGCATCTTGAGCCCCGATGCGTACAGGACCATCGCGCGGCGCTCCTGCTCCGACAGCGGGACCGAGGTGCGACTGCTGCTCAGCAGGGCTGCGGCGACCTCCGGAGAGGTGTACTGCTCACCTCGCAGCGTCGCCTGGACGGCCTCGACGAGATCCTCCGTGGCCGCCTGCTTGGACACGAAACCCGAGGCGCCGGCCATCAGCGATGCCCGGATGGCGGGTGGGTCGCCCAGAGCGCTGACGATGAGGATCGGCACGCCGCTCTCGGCGAGTTCGATGACATTCGCGACCGGCGTTCGCCCGTCGGCCAGGTCGAGATCGAGGATGATGCAGTCGGCCCCGCCTTCGGCGAGGACAGGAAGTGCATCCTCGACGGACTGGCCCGAGTAGACGATCGCGATACCGCCGAGATGGGACGCGAGTCGGTCCGCCAGCGCTTCGCGGACCAGAGGATGATCCTCCAGAATGACGAATCGGGGTTGAGTTGCCATCGTGGACCTCCGTCCTCGTTCGGCGCAGGATACCGATGAACGGGAGGTTGATGTGGGCATTGCGACCGGCGATCCCGAGATGGGCGCCTTGCTGTCCACTCGGCGATGGCTCGTCCTGGTCGCGATGGGCGCGGCATGGCTGCTGACCGCCGCTTTCGGGGCTGCGACGTGGCAGCGCACCTCGGCCTCGGAGCACGCTGTGCTGCTCGTCAGCGGACTGCTGGTGCTGGCGGGAATCCTGATGAGCGGCCGTCCGTGGGCGCTGTGGCTGGCTGTCGGAGGCATCGGGCTGCTCATCGTCGCGCCGGCCGCGTCGCCGGCCGGGTCGCCGACGTGGATTCCGCTCGGCACCATGGCCGGCTACCTGACCTTCGTCAGCGTCACGCTGTTCTCGCGGGTGTGGGGCCTGGCGATGGCCGTCGCTGGGGCAACGGTCCTTGCACTCGTGTGGCGAGGACGTCCAGCAAATGTCATCCCCGGGGGCCTGGCCGCGATGGGCGGCTGGGTCCAGATCGGAGTAGTTCTCTTCGGAGGGCTCGCGATGTGGCTGGCCTGGAACGGCCTCGTGCGTGAAGCGCAGACTGCGGACGAGCGTCTGCGGGAACTGGATCGTCAGACGGCCGACGCGATTGCGGTCCAGGAGCGGGCCCGGCTGTGGCGCGAGACTGGCTCACGCCTGCACGAACTTGTGCTCAACTCGATTCGATACGTGATGCAGGCCCGGGACGTCGACCGGGACCGGCTGGCGGGGGAACTGGCGCTCGAAGTTGCCGGGCGTGAACACCTCGATGTTGATTCGCGGGCTTCGGTGGCTGGCGCGATTGAGGCAGCACTCCGCGGTGACGAGGCAGGTCAGTCGGCGCGTGTCGTCGGGACCGTGCCGGACATTCAGCTCTCCGATGACGTCTTGGAAGCTGTTCGCGCTGCGGTACTCGAGCTGATTCGCAACTCCGTCCGCCATGGGCAGGCGACCGAAGTGCACATCGAGGTTGTCGGCAACGACGACACCGTCGAGATCCGGGTCGCTGATAACGGCCGGGGCATCTCCCCGGCCTCACGTTCCGGCGTCGGCACGGCGAGTGTGCTCGGTGCGGCTCTGGCCGATGTCGGCGGAACGTGGCAGTCGGAGGCGGTGCCGAGCGGCCACGGATACCGATCCACGATCCGGGTGTCTGCCCGCGGTGCGTCCGCCCAGTCGAGTGTGACGGACCAGCCGTTCGACAAGGGTCGATTACTGGTCACGGCACCGTTGGCTGGCACGGTCGCTGTTGGCGCCATCTACTTCGCCGGTCTCGCCGAACTGCCAGGCATAGGACGGGACATCGCAATCGTGGCAGGGGTCTTCGGCTCGGCGGCGGCGGTCTGGACTGTTGCGCGGCGACGGCGACTGAGCCCCGCGATTTCGGTTCCCCTGGCTCTCGTCCCGGCGCTGGTCCCCTGGCTGCTCCTGGGCGGCTCGGTTGCCTGCTTCGAATCCGGCAGCGTCAGTAGGTCCATCAACATCGCGGGCTTCTCGATCATGATCCTGGTGGCGTGGGGCGGATGGTGGACAGCCGCGGTCGCGCTACCCGTATGGGCGCTGGGGGCGGTGGTGCTCGCGGCACAGTTGCCGGCCGGCTGTCGCGGCTTCCTGCTCGTCGCGCTTGTGAACTCCGTTCTCGCCCTGCCGGTCATCCTGGCAATCACCAGCGCGGGTGCCCGTGCCTATCAGGTAGCGCAGGACCAGAACCGTCGGGCGAGCCAGCGGGAGATCGCCGAGCGCAGCCGAGCGAGCGCAGCCGTCGACATCAGCACGCAACTTGAGGGCACGGTCGCCGAAGCGATTCGTCTACTGGGCACCGTCGCTGCTGGCGCCGAGGTGGATGCTGGAATGCGGCGCGATTTGGAACGGGTCGACGGGCGTATCCGGGCTGGGATTCAGGTCGACCCGCAGTCCGACGGGGCGTTCGCCGTGCTCGCCAAGTCCCTGGTCGACGACGCGTCTCGAAGCGGCCGTTCAGTGAATGTGCGGTCGATCACCGCATCGACGGACGGGCGGGATCTGCCTCTTCCGGTCGAGCGCATCCTCTACCGGCTGCTGGCGGCACCGGGTGATACGGCGCCGGTCATTCAGGCCTTCAGCGACGGTGAGGAGGACCACCTCTCGCTTGTGGTCACCCGTACAGGGCTTCGCGATGCCGGCCTGCTGCCCGGGGAGACGCGGGTCGTCGATGACGTGAGCATCGAAGTCGACGACGACCTGGCGTCCGGTGATGCCGACCACGAGTACGCGGTGCTGGTCAGCCGCCGGGTGTCTCGCGAGTAGGGGACTGCCGGAGCCCCCGTCCCTGTGCGAAACGGTTACGTGGGCCAGCCGTCCCCGATACGTTCTGGTGCTGTGCCGACCGCAAGAGGTGCGGTCCACTGAGGGAGTGAGACACACATGGGAATCATGGACAGCGCCAAGGGAATGCTGAGCGGGTCATCGGATCAGATCGACGGTGCAGTCGATGCGGCTGCTGCTCAGGTCAAGGAGCACACGCCGGATCAGGTCGACGGTGCGGTCGACCAGGGTGCCGAGATGGCCAAGGACGCGATCAAGGACCAGCTCTCCTAGGCCGGGTCCGCACTACGGCTGGGCGCTGAGCCCGCCGTCGACGACGAGCGCCTGGCCGGTCATGAACGACGATGCGTCGCTGACGAGGAACAGGGCCGCCCGGGCGATCTCGTCGGCAGTGCCCCAGCGCTGCATCGGGACACGGCCGATGACGGTGTCTTCGATGCCCTGGTCGGTGCGCAGGAAGTCGGTGAGGTCGGTGTCAATCCAGCCGGGGACGAGCGCGTTGACGCGCACTCCGTCGGGGGCCACCTCGATGGCCAGACTCTGGGTCAGGGAGATCACCGCGGCCTTCGCCGCGCCGTAGTGCGACATGAGCGGCGAGCCACGCAGGCCGGTGACCGAAGACACGTTGACGATCGACCCGTTGCCGCTCGCTACCAGGGCCGGGAGAGCCGCCTGGATCATCCGGACAGTGGAGTCGAGGTTCAGGGCGAAGATCTTCTGCCAGCCGGCGAATCGCATCGTCGCGAGCGGAGACATGAACGAGTTGCCACCGGCATTGTTGACGAGGACATCGAGCCGGCCGAATTCGGCGAGGGCAGCATCGACGACGGTCGACGCTGAATCCTCGTGCATGACGTCGGCGGGAACGGCGAGTGCGCGGCCACCACTCGCCGTGATCTCACCGACCACGTCGGCGAGGGTCTCGGCCGAGCGCGCCGAGACGACGACGTTCGCACCCTGGCTTGCGAAGGTGATGGCCATCGCTCGCCCGATCCCGCGTGAAGCGCCAGTGATCAGGGCCGTGCGCCCAGCAAGAGCATTGCCAGTGTTGTCCATGTGACTCCTTTGCTCTGCGGTCAGGCCGAGATGTCGAGGATGAGCTTGCCCACGTTGTCGCCGGTGAACAGTCGAAGGAACACACTGTGGAAGTCAGCCACCGAGCCCGGCACGAGGGTCTCCGGGGCCGTGAGTTGCCCATCGGCCACCCACTGCGCCAGCCGCCGTCGCGCGGTGCGGAATTCCGCAGCATGGTCGAACACGAGGAAGCCCGTCATCGTCGCGCGTCGAACAAGCAGTGCCATGTAGTTGGACGGGCCGGGGGTGACCTGCTCCGCGTTGTACTGCGAGATGGCACCGCAGATCACGATGCGGGCGTGCATCGCGAGGTTGGCGAGGGCCGCGTTGAGCACCGCGCCGCCAACGTTGTCGAAGTACAGGTCGATGCCGCTCGGGCAGGCATCGCCGATGGCAGTGCGCAGCGAGTCGCCCTTGTAGTCAACGGCAGCATCGAAGCCGAGACCATCGGTGACGTATGAGCACTTGTCTGGCCCGCCGGCGACTCCGACGACGCGACAGCCGTTGATACGGGCCAGCTGTCCGGCGATCGATCCGACGGCACCGGCCGCAGCGGAGACGAGGACGGTATCGCCGGCACGCGGACGCCCGTGCTCGAACAGCCCGAAGTACGCCGTCATGCCCGTCATGCCCAGGACCCCGAGGTACATCGACGGTGTGCCGAGGGCGGGGTCAACGCGCGTCAGCCCATTCGTGTCGAGAACGGCGTATTCCTGCACACCGGTATTCCCCTGCACCATTGAGCCAACAGGGAAGCGCGGATCATGCGACGTGACGACCTCGCCGACGCCACCGGCTCGGATCACCTCGTCGAGCCCGATCGGCGGCAGGTACGAGGGCCGGTCGTCGAGCCAGCCGCGCATCGCGGGGTCAAGGGAGATCAAGGTGACGCGGACGAGAACCTGGCCGGGGCCGGGTACCGGCAGTTCTTCGGTGTCGAGCCGGAAGTCATCGGCAACCGGCAGCCCCACGGGGCGGCGGGCCAGCCGGACGGAGGTGTTCGAGGTCATGGCACAGGGTATTGGCTTGTCCGGATTCGGGCACCCCTTGATGCTCTCCAGGGAATGCGACACCCCCGCCGGGGTGTTCCCGTCCACATGACCGAACAGCAGGAGTACCGGGTAGTCAGCAGGTTCGGCGACGTGGAGCTGCGTCACTACGAGCCGTGCGTCGTTGCGTCGATCGATGTTCGAGGATCGATGGAGCAAGCAGGGAGCACGGCATTCCGCCCGCTCGTGTCGTACATCTCGGGCGCGAACAGGTCTGGTGCGAAGCTGGCGATGACGGCACCGGTCATTCAGGAGCAGGCAGGGGAGCGGCTGGCAATGACCGCCCCGGTGCTGCAGGAACCCGCGGCCGACGCTGATTCGTGGACCGTCTCCTTCGTGCTGCCGGGGTCGCGTCCGATCGAGGAGTATCCGGAACCGACGGATGCTCGGGTGCGGCTGCAGGCCGTGGCGGCCCATGAGGCGGCCGCCATTCGCTGGTCCGGCCGCTGGTCGGCAGGCAATGTGGCGAAGCACACGGCGGAACTGACGCGGGTGATGGCCGAGCACGGCTGGATCGCCGCCGGCCCGCCCCTCTGGGCTCGTTACGACCCGCCCTGGAAGCCAGCCTTCGCGCGACGCAACGAGATCCTCGTGCGGGTGACCCGTGCAGTCGCAGATTCGGCCACGCCGGTTCCCAACTGAACCTACGCAACCGTAGGTTACGGTATAGTAGGTTACTGACGGGTACGGCGGACGAGGGAGCACGCACATGGGCCAGCACGACATCCGGACGCCAGCCGTCCGCGAGCGCATCACCCTGCACGGCCGCGAGTTGGCCTATCGCGATCTGCCCGGCAGCGGCATTCCCGTCCTGCTCGTCCATGGGATCGGCTCGAGCTCGGATACCTGGGGCGACGTGCCGGAGCGGCTGGCCGCCACGGGGCTGCGCGTCGTGGCGGTGGACCTGCCCGGACACGGGGAGTCCGCACGCGGCGGTGGTGACTACAGCCTGGGCTCCCTTGCCAGCACCCTGCGGGATCTGCTCGACGAACTGCATATCGAGCGCGTTCACCTCGTGGGCCACTCCCTCGGTGGTGGTGTCTCGATGCAGTTCGTCTACCAGTTCCCCGAGCGGGTTGAATCGATGGTGCTCGAGTCGAGCGGCGGCCTCGGCGAGGAGGCCTTCACCGGCCTGCGCGCCGCCAGCCTGCCCGGTTCGGAAGTCGTCATCCGGTGGGCCATCAACGAGAAGACCCTCAAGGGCGCGGCATGGGTCGGGCGCCGACTGGACCGCTATGGCATTGCCCCGCATGCGCTGACCCCGCAGGCGCTGCAGACGGTCTCGTGGCTCACGGAGCAGGATCGGCGAACGGCATTCCTCGCGACGTTGCGCAGTGTGGTCAGCCCGAAGGGACAGACCGTCTCCGCCCTCGACAAGCTGCACCTGATGGAGGGCACCCGCGTGCTGATCATCTGGGGTGACAAGGACCCGATGATCCCCATGAAGCACGGCGTGAACGCCCATGAACTGCTCGAGGGCAGCCAGTTCGTCGTCTTTCCCGGTGCCGGCCATGAGCCGCACATGCACGATCCGCAGCGCTTCGCGGATCTGGTTGCCCAGCACGTGGCCGCCACTACTCACTAGTCCCAGGCGATCCGCCAATCCCGTCGACTAATCCCGTCGACCTTGAGGTTGGTGGGGG
>CAIVQM010000341.1 GCA_903908025.1 uncultured bacterium | reverse complement strand
GACGTCATCGGGCAGGGTGAGCAGCGCTCGCGCGACGGAGTCCTGACGCGTGTCGCCGCCGGTGACGACGACCACATCGGCCGGGAACGACTGCTCCGACAGCATGGACGCCACACTCTCGGCGGTGTCCTCGGGGGCAGCCACGACAACGAGATCGACCGTACGACTGGCAGCGAGCGCGCGTACCGCGTGAACGAGCATCGGCACGCCGCCCAATGGCCGCAACGCCTTTGGGACGCCCGGGCCGAGACGTTCACCGCGGCCGGCAGCCGGAACCAACGCAGCCGTGCGACCGGTTGACTCGGCAGATGCCACGGTGGGGTGGAAGGTGGTGGCTAGGAGGCGAGGACTTCGTCGAGGATGGCCTCGGCCTTGACCTCGTTGGTCTTCTCCGCCAGGGCGAGCTCGCTCACCAGGATCTGCCGTGCCTTCGCCAGCATGCGCTTCTCGCCGGCTGACAGCCCGCGCTCGCGCTCGCGACGCCACAGGTCACGGACGACCTCGGCAACCTTGATGACATCGCCGGAGGCGAGCTTCTCGAGATTCGCCTTGTAGCGACGGGACCAGTTGGTGGGCTCCTCGGTGTACGGCTGGCGCAGCACGTTGAAGACGCGGTCGAGGCCCTCCGCGTTGACGACGTCGCGGACGCCGACCAGATCGACATTGTCGGCGGGGACCCGGACGGTCAGGTCACCTTGAGCGACCCTCAGCACGAGGTACTCGCGCTCCACTCCCTTGATGGTCCGAAACTCGACTGCTTCGATGAGTGCGGCCCCGTGGTGCGGGTAGACGACAGTGTCGCCGACGTTGAACGCCATTGAGTGGAACCCCTTTCCGAGGGCCTCAAGGTTATCACGGTGTTCAGGCCCAGATTCCGGCCCGGCCACCCTCCAGCCACCGCCTTCGCTAGTCTTGCCGCCGTGAAGCGCTCCCACGTCGCCGCCGCAGCGGCCCTCGTCCTGTTCGTCCTGCCGGCCACCACCGGCTGCTTCAGCGGACAGGGGGCCACCACGACCACCCAGGCCACCATGAACTCCGGCAACGGGGTATCGGCCACTCAGGGGGCCATCCACATCGAGGGCACCACCGTGGTCCTCGGCCCCGACGGCTCCTCGACTGCCACGCTCCTCACCCGGATCGTGAACGCCGGCGTGGACCCCGACCGGCTCACCTACGCCACCATCGACGGCATCCCCGCGTACATCACCGAGGGGGCCGGCGATCTCGGGCCGGGCGCCTCCGTGTCGTTCGGCTGGGAATCCGAGGCGTGGATCAACTCCTACGACCTCACAGCACCGGCGGCCACCTACGTGCCGGTCCAGCTGGGCTTCGAGAAGGCCGGCCTCGTGACGATGTCGGTGCTCGTGGTGCCCCCGGTCGGCTACTACGAGGGCATCGCGCCCATGCCGCCGACCAACCCGAATGGTGCAGCACCCGCTCCCAGCGCGACCCCCGCCGCCTGAGCGCCCGCGCTAATTCAGTCGTCGAACTTGTAGCCCAGGCCCCGGACCGTGAGCAGGTGCACCGGCTCGGCCGGGTCCTCCTCGACCTTGGCGCGCAGGCGCTTCACGTGCACGTCCAGGGTCTTCGTATCGCCGACGTAGTCCGCACCCCAGACTCGGTCGATGAGCTGGGCGCGGGTCAGGACGCGGCCCGCATTGCGCACCAGCAGCTCGAGCAGGTCGAACTCCTTGAGCGGCATCGCCACGACCTCACCCCGCACCGTCACGACATGGCGGTCGACGTCCATCCGGACCGGTCCGGCCTCGACTGTCGTCATGATCAGCTCGTCCGGCTCCCCGTGCCGACGCAGCACCGAACGCATCCGGGCCAGCAGCTCACGCGAGGAGAACGGCTTGGTGACGTAGTCGTCCGCGCCGATCTCCAGCCCCACCACCTTGTCGATCTCGCCGTCCTTGGCCGTCAGCATGATGATCGGCACCTGCGACTTGGTCCGAATCTGCCGGCACACCTCAAGTCCGGAGAGGCCGGGCAGCATCAGGTCGAGCAGGATCAGGTCGGCGCCACTGCGGTCGAACAGGTCGACGGCCACCAGGCCATCAGCGGCCACCTCGACCTCGTAGCCCTCGCGGCGGAGCATGAAGGCCAGTGCCTCCGAGAAGGACTCTTCGTCCTCGACGACCATGATGCGGGTCACGTGAGTGCCTCTCCGATGGGAACGGTCATGACATCTATGGCGAACTCGCCATCAGCCTCGTCGTACATCGTCGCCGGGGAGTAGGTCGGCAGGCGAAGTGTGAAGGTGGTGCCCACGCCGATCTCAGACCACACGGTGCATTCGCCACCATGATTCTGGCTGACATGCTTGACGATAGCGAGGCCCAGACCAGTGCCGCCCGTGACGCGTGAACGTGCCGGATCGACCCGGTAGAAGCGCTCGAACACCCGGTCGAGATCGTTGGAAGCAATTCCGATGCCCTGGTCCTTGACCGCAATCTCGACGATGCCGTCGCTGGTGCGCGTACCGACCGCAATGCGAGTGTGATTCGGCGAGTAGGAGACCGCGTTGATCAGCAGGTTGCGCAGCGCGGCCAGCAGTTGGCGCTCGTCGCCGTAGACCAGGCCCCCGCATGGATCGCTCGTGACCAGCTCGATGTCCTGCTTGGTGGCCACTGTGCGCACCTCGTCGAGGGCTCGCCGCACCAGTTCGTCGACGTCGACGACCTCGGCATGAGTCAGCGGGTCATCACCCTGCAGCCGCGACAGGTCGATGACGTCCTGGACGAGGTGGCTGAGCCGCGATGCCTCGATCTGCATCCGCTCGGCGAAGTGCCGGACCTGCTCAGGGTCGTCGCTGGATGCCAGCACCGCCTCTGCAAGCAGCGACAGGGCACCCACAGGCGTCTTCAGCTCATGGCTGACGTTGGCGACGAAGTCCCGGCGCACCACGTCTACCCGACGCTCCTCAGCGAGGTCGTCGATGAGAACGAGGATCGCCCCCGTACCCAGGGGAGCCACGCGAACCCGAAGCTCCAGCAGTTCGCGGCCCAGTGGTGGGCGGCGGACGCGCATCTCCTGCTCGCGGGCATGCCCATCGTCGGCCACGCGTTCGATCAGGTGGCCGATGTCGGGGATCGTGACCGCGTCGCGGTTCACCAGGCCAAGTCCAGCGGCCCGGGAGTTGGACCGCAGCACCGTGCCGTCCGGAGCGACCACCAGGGAGGCCGAGGGCAGGACACTCAGCACGCGGATGACCTCGTCGGGCACCGCCGGGCGCTGTGTGGATATCCGGCGCGTGCGTGGGGCGCCCTCCACTGCGGGCGTGAGCCGTCGAGTCACTCCCCAAGGATAGGAGCGCGGGGCCGCCGGCCCAACCGACTGCCGGGCCCGAACCGGGAGGATTCACCCACCGTTCCGCCGTGCGCACCGGCTGTTCACCTACCGGATGTGCCACGTTCACCACGCAGTTTCTGATGTCCACAAATCCTGTCTAAAGTGCTCATAACCGCGCAACAACCGAGGGGGCGACCGTATGCAGGCGGAATTGCAGGACCAACTGGAAACGGTCAATAGCGAACTCGTGGAGATGACCCGACTCGTCGGCTCCGCGATGAACCGGGCCACCCAGTCCCTGCTCGATGCCGACCTGACAATGGCCGAGTCCGTCATCGCCGCCGATGCACGCATCGACACCCTCGCGAGCGATATCGAGGAGCGCTGCTTCGACCTGATCTCGGACGGGCAGCCCACCGAGGCCGATCTGCGCATCATCATCGGCGGGCTGCGCATCGCCGCCTCGCTCGAGCGGATGGGCGATCTCGCCGAACACGTGGCCAAGCAGGCCCGACTTCGTTACCCCCGGCTGTCGATCCCGCAGGAACTGCGTGGCACCTTCGCCGAGATGGGCGGGCTGGCCGAGGCCATCGTGTCGAAGACCGGAGCCGTCATCGAGACACAGGATGTCTCCCTCACCGCCGATATCGCCCGCCATGACGAGCAGGTCGACCGGCTCCACCGCGAGCTGTTCACGATCGTCCTGTCCAAGTCGTGGACCCATGGGGTGGAGGCCGCTATCGACGTGACCCTGCTATCGCGCTACTACGAGCGCTACGCCGACCACGCCGTATCGGTCACCCGTCGCGTCGTGAACATCGTCACCGGCGCACCGTACGTGGGCGTCTCGCTCTGACGCCCCGGTAGCCGTCTGGCAGGGAATGGGCCAGACTTCCCCTCGGTTGACGCACGTGGGTGCCATCGGAGGGAAGGGGTGAGGCCAGGTGTCCTCTCCTGTCCGGCCGACCCCACTGCGCCGAGCACCCGTCCCGCGCCGCATCGCCGTGCTCTCCGTCCACACCTCACCCCTGGATCAGCCCGGCACGGGCGATGCCGGCGGCATGAACGTCTACGTGGTCGAGACCGCCCGCCGACTCGCCGAGGCCGGCATCGAGGTGGAGATCTTCACCCGTGCCACGTCTTCGGTCCTCGATCGGTCGGTCGAGATGAGTCCGGGCGTCATCGTGCGGCATGTGACGGCCGGGCCCTTCGAAGGACTGCTCAAGCGCGACCTGCCCGGCCAACTGTGCGCCGTGACGGCTGGCGTCATGCGGGCCGAGGCCGCCCGGCCGGAGGGCTGGTTCGATCTGATCCACTCGCACTACTGGCTGTCCGGTCAGGTCGGCTGGCTGGCGTCCGAGCGGTGGAATGTCCCGCTGGTCCACTCGATGCACACCATGGCCAAGGTGAAGAACCGCGACCTCACCGACGGGGACACCCCTGAGCCGGAGATGCGGGTCATCGGCGAGGAGCAGGTGGTGGCGGCAGCCGATCGCCTCATCGCCAACACCGACGACGAGGCGCACGAGCTCATCGACATGTACGGGGCCGATCCCGCGGTTGTCGACGTCGTGCACCCCGGTGTCGACCTCGACACCTTCACCCCGGGAAGCGTGCGCGAAGCCCGCCGCCGCCACGACATTGCCGACGAAGCCGTCGTCCTGCTCTTCGTCGGACGCATCCAGCAGCTGAAGGCCCCCGACGTTCTCATCAGAGCAGCGGCCGAACTGATCGCACGCGATCCGGGCGTCCGCGACCGGCTCGTCGTCGTCGTCTGCGGTGGCCCCTCCGGCAGCGGGCTCGACCAGCCGACGGCGTTGATCGACCTGGCCCGCGAACTCGGGATCGCCGACCGCGTCCGCTTCGAACCGCCGAGCAACCGCGCAACATTGGTCGACTGGTACCGCGCAGCCGACGTCGTAGTGGTGCCGTCGCACTCCGAGTCGTTCGGTCTCGTGGCCGTCGAGGCGCAGGCGTGCGGCACCCCCGTCGTCGCCGCGGCCGTTGGCGGCCTGCGAACGGCCGTTGCCGACCAGGTCAGCGGACTGCTCGTCGACGGGCACGACCCTCGGGACTTCGCCAGCGCCATCGCGCGGATCACCAGCCAGCCGCGCCTGCGCGCCGAGTTGGCTGCCGGTGCGCACATGCATGCCGCATCCTTCGGCTGGGCGTCGACCACCGCCGGGCTGATCAGCAGCTACTCCGCCGCCCTGGCGAACACGTCGGCCGAGGGCCGCGTCGCAGCCCTGCGCTCATGAGCGCGCCTGACGCCGAGGCCGCGAACGTCGCGATCCTCGCTTTCCTCGCCGAGTCCGAGCTCGAGTGGGAGTCCGCGACGCCAGGCACCTACGTGATCACCCTCCCGGGACAGCACAAGCTGCGCACGACGACAGCCCTGACCGTCGGTGAGCATGCCCTGACGATCAACGCCTTCGTCGCGCGCAACCCCGATGAGAACCACGTAGGGGTCTACCGCTGGCTGCTCGAGCGCAACCAGCGGATGTACGCCCTCGCGTTCGCCGCCGATCATCTCGGCGACATCTACCTCGTCGGTCGCCTGCCCCTTTCCTCAGTCACCGTCGACGAACTCGACCGGCTGATGGGCTCGGTGCTGGAGTACGCCGATGGCTCGTTCAACACGATCCTGGAACTCGGCTTCGCCTCTGCCATCCGTCGCGAATGGCAGTGGCGGGTGTCCCGCGGCGAGTCGACGGCCAATCTCGCGGCCTTCGCGCACCTGGCCGAAGTACCGCCCGTCGCTGCACTCGACACAGGACCGGAAACCGCCTGACCGATGCGGCAGGATGGGGCCATGACGAACGCGACAGCCCCGTACACCCTGATCCTGCTCCGCCACGGTGAGAGCGAGTGGAACGCCAAGAACCTGTTCACCGGCTGGGTCGATGTCGACCTCTCGGAGAAGGGCATGGCCGAGGCACGTCGCGGCGGTGAACTCCTCGCCGAGGCGGGGATCCTTCCGGACGTTGTGCACACGTCACTCCTCAAGCGGGCCATCAAGACCGCGCAGATCTCCCTCGAGGCATGCGATCGCATGTGGCTGCCGGTTGTCCGCAACTGGCGCCTGAACGAGCGGCACTACGGCGCGCTGCAGGGCAAGAACAAGAAGGAGACGCTCGAGCAGTACGGCGAGGAGCAGTTCATGCTCTGGCGCCGCTCGTACGACGTCCCGCCGCCGCCCATCGATCCGGAGGATCCCTGGGCGCAGACGCATGACGCCCGCTACGCCGCGCTGCCTCCCGAGGCGCGGCCCGCGACAGAGTGCCTCGCCGATGTCGTCACGCGGCTGATCCCCTACTGGCAGGACGTCATCGTCGCCGAGGACCTGCGTGCCGGGAAGACGGTCCTCGTCGCGGCCCACGGCAACTCGCTGCGCGCGCTCGTGAAGCATCTCGACGGCATCTCGGACGAGGACATCGCGGGACTGAACATTCCCACCGGGATTCCGCTGGTGTATCGCCTCGACGAGAACCTGAAGCCGATCGTGCCGGGTGGCGAGTACCTGGACCCGGAGGCGGCGGCCACGGCTGCGGCGGCCGTCGCTGCGCAGGGCAAGAAGTAGCCCGTGTCGGCTCCCGGTCGCACGCACCGCCTCGAACTCGCTGACTCCACCCTTCGCGAGTGGGATGCGACGGTGCTCGCGTCCGATCCCGAACTAGGGATCGTGCTCGACACATCGGCCTTCTATCCGGGCGGCGGAGGGCAGCCACCCGACCACGGCGTGCTGCTGTGGGGCGGTGTGCAGACCCGCATCGTCGACGTTCGCCGCGGCGACGACCTGTACCTCGTTCCGGCAGACGGTGATCCGCTGCCACCAGTCGGGACTGCCGTCCGCGGTGCCATCGAGGACGACCGGCGCACGGCGCTCATGCGCACGCACTCAGGCCTGCACCTGCTGTCGGGGGTCGTGTTCCGCGATTTCGGGGCTCTCGTCACTGGCTCGAACATGGACCCGCTGAGCGGTCGGCTCGACTTCGCGCTCGATGAGGTCCCGCCTGGGTTCAAGGAGGCGATCGAGGCCTCGTGCAACACCGAGGTCGAGGCCGACCGGGCGATCGAGGCATATGAACTCAGCCGCGACGAGGCCTTCGCGATTCCCGACGTGATTCGCACTGCCACCAACCTGCTGCCGCCAGGCATCGAGATCGTTCGCATCGTCGACATCGCGGGGCTCGATGTGCAGGCCGACGGCGGCACCCATGTGGCGTCCACGCGTCAGGTCGGTCAGATGCGGGTGCTCAAGGTGGAGAGCAAGGGCAAGGGCTTTCGGCGAATCCGGATCTCACTCGAGGGCTGAGCAGGCGGCCTCGAACGCTGCGAGGGCAGCGTCATTGGCGAGGACGAAGCGCACAAGTGTGACGGTCGTGTCGGGATGCGACGCGGCGAACTCTCGCACGGCCCCCACCGCCACCGGAGCCGCGTCCACAGCCGACCAGCCGTAGACACCGCATGAGATCGCTGGGAAGGCGATCGTGGTGACGCCCAGTCCGTCGGCTATTTCGAGTGAGCGCCGATGGCAGGACGCGAGCAAGTCGACGCCACCATCGGGATGCTCGTGATGCTGCGGGCCCACCGTGTGGATGACGAAACGACATGGCAGATCACCCGCTGCCGTCACGACTGCGTCGCCGACCGGCAGTCCATTGGGATGGGTGTCCTCGCGAATCCGCCGACACTCCGCAAGCACCGAGGGTCCGGCGACGGCGTGGATCGCGCCGTCCACGCCCCCGCCGCCGAGCAGTCCCGAATTGGAGGCGTTGACGATGGCATCGACCTGCTGCTCGGTGATGTCACCTCGCACGGCCTCGAAGCGCATGGTTACCAGCGACGCGTCGTGATGTCGATGATCTTGATGCGCACGTCGAACAGGTAGACGAGGGCGATCACGATGCCGGCAAGGCCGATGAGGTTCAGGGTGAAGCCCGGGAACACCCCGGTGCCGGCAGCCAGGCCGGTCAGGATGAGCCACAGCGGCTTGGTCTGCCGGCCGATGGCCGGGAAGGCGGCGGCCGGGCGGCGCAGGCAGTCGATGAAGGCGAAGGCCTTCGCGCCCAGGGTGACGATCCACAGGGCCAGCAGGACCAGGCCCTGAACGGTGTCGAACATCCTCACACGCTAATGCAGGGCTACCTGAAGTCCACGGGATACCCCGCTAGCGAGGTTGTCGAGTCACCGATCGTGCATCAGAATCCCGGGCATGTTGTCCACCCAGCGATCGTGGTGAATCTTCGTTGTGGGCCACCATTGTTCGGCGTTCGCTGGGACCGCGTATCTCCAGACACCGTTGAATACAGGACGGCACGAGCGGTCGCGGGAGTGCCGCAGCCTTTGACGCTGTGGGTCGCCGGGTCACATCACGGTGTCAACCAGAGCCTGGGCAGACCCCCACGACCTGCACGGGCCGACGGGACCGGATGCCACCGACGTGTTCCTCGCCGCATGCGCCATGGATCACGACGCCACGTGGGTCTCATTCGATCGAGGCTTCGCGCGATTCCCGGGTCTGGTCTGGCTGCTGCCGACCGTGGAGTCCGGTGAGGGCTGAGGCCCTTCTGGCTCAGCGAGCAGGGCTGGGTCGGACGACGCGGTCGAGCACAGTGTCGATGAGCGTGTTCCAGGCCATCGGGTCCAGCGGGTTGCTGTCCAGGTCGCCGAGCACGCGACCGAATGTGTAGGCCTGGATGAAGACGGCGAGTGCCTTCGGGTCGAGTTCGGGGTTGACGGTCCCCTTGGCCTGAGCACGGGCGATGACGGTGGCGAAGGCGGTGTTCACCTCATGCTGGAAGGCCTCGAACTCCGCGGCGAACCGGCCGGAGCCGATCTGGCCGACGAGTCTGGCGCGCTGGATGCGGTTGATGCGTCGTGCGGGGGACTGTGTCTGCTCGGTGAGGCCCCGCAAGGAGGTGAGGAGCTCATCCGCGGTCGATGCCCGGTCGATCAGCCGGGTGAGGGCAGCGATGTCCTTCCTGGACCGCCGGGCGGACAGCTCAAGATTCGCGGCGTCGACCAGGCCCTGCCGGTCGCCGAAGTGATGGTAGAGGGAGCCGCGGGAGACTCCCGTCTCCGCGAGGATCTCATCGATCCGGATGGCATCCTCATCGCCGGCGTCGAGCCGGGCCACGGTGGCGTCCAGCAGGGCGGCGATCGTGGCTTCCGCGCGTGGCTGCGGTTTAGTCCCCATCGCGACATTCCTCCCGCCGTCGTCTCAAGTAATAGATAAATATCTAAAAAAACGCTACCATGGTTACAGCCCCAAGGTTAAGGAATGGCACGGAAGTCGGGACGTTCGGCCACAGTCGGAACCCCCGCCCTTGGGAAGAATGAAACCTCGGCAAGGGTTGCCCGGGCACCGAACAGGAGTGGGCACCATGACACGTTCCAGGATCCTCGTCACCGTCGTCGCGATCGGCGGACTTGCCTTGGCCACCAGCGCGTGCGCCAGTTCGACCAGCAGTGCTCCGGCGGCAAGCGCCTCGGTGCAGGCCAAGGGTGATTTCGGCTACATTCTCGACGGCGCCGTTGACGTCGCGGCGGACTGCGCCATTGATCCCAGCGCCCCGCAACTCTACTTCGGAGTGGACGAGACATACTCCTGCCCGAACCTCGACCTCACGAACAGGTACGTCATGATCCAGTCCCAGGGCATGGTCGACCTGTCGGGATCAGACCTGACGTCAGCGCGCCTTGCCATTGCCGGCAGCTTCGGGGACATCAACTTGCAGGGCGCCAACCTGAGCCGGGTGACGCTGACAATCGGGGACATCGGAAGTGGCACGCTTGATCTCACTGGTGCCAACCTCTCCAACACGAACCTGAAGAGCCTTGTCGGCACTGTCCTCACCGATGAGACCACCGTCTTCTGCCACACGAACATGCCGAAGACCGGCAAGGTCAACGACCGCGACTGCACGTGATGACCATGCGAACCCTCAGGTACGCATCAGTCGCCATCGTCGGAATCGCCAGCCTGGTCGTGCTCGTCGGCTGCTCGTCCTCTGGGACGACGGCGCCATCAGCGCTCTCCCTTGCAAAGGGGACCGCGGACGTGGGCGACCTCGCCTTCGCTCCGTATGCCGACGTGACCCTGACGACTCCGACGGTCACGGCGGCCAATATGGCCGCGAGCGGCGTCACGGACTTCACCCTCGCGTTCGTCACCGGGGCGGGTGGCAAGTGCGCTCCCGCGTGGGGTTCGGGCACGGCGAGGGAGGCCACGAACGCTGCTAGTGCCATGCAGGTCATCCGGGACAACGGCGGGCAGTTCATCGTCTCCTTCGGCGGCGCCTACGCGGAGATCTCCGGGATGCTGGACGAGAACTGCGCCACGGTCGAGGATCTCGCGAAGGCCTATGTGGCGATCGCCGATGCCTACTGGCCCACTGGCACGCCTCGCATCGACTTCGATATCGAGGGCGGCGAGAGCCAGAACACGGACATCAACCTCATGCGGGCCCAGGCACTGAAGTACATCCAGGACGGCACGCTCGACGGCACGCGTTCGTACAGCACTGACATCCAGTTCAGCTACACCCTGGCAACGAACCCGGACTTGGGTGCAGCGGACCTGGGAGCCCTGGTGCTCAAGCAGGTCATCGGCGAGGGCGTGCACCTGGCATCGGTCAACGGCATGGCGATGGAGTATGGCAACTGGTACTACGACCAGCAGCAGCCGCGAAACGCAAACATGGGGACCTACGCGATCGACGTCGCCAAGGCGATCCAGGGCCAGATCAAGTCGATGTCGGCCGCGGCCGGCCGGTCGCTCACCGACGCCGAGGCCTGGTCCATGGTGCGTATCACGCCCAATATCGGGGAGAACAACGGCGAGATCGACGACTCGGCACACGGAATCTTCACGCTTGGCAATGCGGCCACGCTGCGTGACTTCGCGGCCCAGAAGGCTGAGGAGGGCACGCCCATGGGCGGCTTGAGCATGTGGTCCTTCGACCGCGACCAGCCATGCACAGGTACGTCGACGACGGTTCTGGAGCCCATCTCCGGCGAGTTGTGGACCAAGCCGAAGGCGGACTGCGTCATCGCCGAGACGCAGCCCTACCAGTTCAGCAGCGTGTTCCTCGGTTCAGCGGAACCGACCGACGCGTCACCCTGACCGGTCCCGAGGAGGAGGGTGAGCAGTGCGACCTCGGGGACTGATCGCCGTTGCGATAGCGCTGGTTGCGAGCCTGACCGCCTACCTGCTCCTGACCAGCACTTTCGGTGCGGCTCTGCAGGCCGAAGGCGTCAGTTCCACGTCGCTGGGGTGCGAACCGTCACCCGGGGCCCAGATCGCCGGCATAGCGACGCCATATACGTGCGTGGACGTCGGATTCCGCCCGGATCCTGACGGGTTCTCGTTCGCGAACTGGGGCCAGTTGCATCAAGACGACTCCATCACCACGCAGACGCTCGTGTCTCTCTTCGGGGCGGAGAACGTCTGCGTGCTATCCGGCCGCCGCAAGGCATGCACGCCGAGGCCTGCGGCCGTCCGATGGGCGGCTCAACTGAACGAACTGCTCGCCAATGGCAGGTGTGAAGGCCTGTCGGTTGCCGCCCAGCGCTTCTTCACCAATCCATATGAGGTGTCCAGCCTCGATCCGGACTCCCGCACGGCGGGCGAACTCGACCGGCTGACACCGCATCTGGTCGAGTCGATCAACTACTGGTGGGCGACCCAGATGATGCCGGAGGTCGCCGGCGTTGCCGCTGCGACGCGCAACCTGCAGCCGTCGGTGATTGTGGCCGACCTGGTCGCCGGATTGCGAGACGGCTCGGCGAATACGGTCGGCATCTACGCTGAGCGCGGTGGTCATGCGCTGACACCGTTCGCCGTCACGTATGACATGCCGTGGTTCTCCATCTGGGTGTACGACTCCAACCAGCCAGGTGCACCGGGACGAATCCTCGTCGATCCCGCAACTGAGCAATGGCACTACCAGGCGACACCCGGCCCGAACGCCGAAACTGACGAAGGCTGGACGGGAAGCGGCCCGGGTGGTCTGGAGTACACGCCCATGTCAGTACGTATGCGGGACTTCACCGCGCCCTTCTCGGATCGGGCGAGCGAGAATGACTTCGCATATATTCTCATCGCGTCCAGCCCGGACCCGGAGACCGAGGTCGACCTCCGCCTGACCGGCGAGGGGATAGACATCGACACCTCCCAGGGTCGATCGGCGTCGGACCAGGTGATCGTCGATGAGATCAGCGACGACAACGGTTTCGAACTCGCGCTCGTCGTCTACGTCCGACCGTCGGTTCCCCTCACCATCCAGGCCAGTGTGAACGCGGCCGGCAAGCCTCTCCGGATCTCGATCGACGGTCCGGCACTGCCGTGGCAGGAGTTCTCCCTGGTTCCGCCAGCCACGGGCCCCATCCCGCTCACCATCGGGATCTCGAACGAGAGCGGAACGACGGCGACGGTGGCATCGGGACTGACCGTGACGGCTGACTATGACGTCTACTACGACGACCCGCGTGAGCAACTGGTGAGTCGAACAGTGGCGGGACCGGGCGAGATTCACGTGCCGTCCGGTCGCGAACTCGCCTTCGACCTGCTCGGAATGCCGAGCCAACTCTCGTAACAACGTCGCTGTATGCGCTGGTGCGGCAGACCTTCGTCTCGTTGAGGCTGGCGAAGTCGGTCTTCTCAACTGTGACGCCGGCTTCCTACCCGCACGACGAAGGGCCGCGCTCCGAGGAGCGCGGCCCTTCGTCATTCAGGTGCGGATCAGACGCCGACCGCTTCGCGGATCAGGTCGACGGTGTGCGCGACGTTGCCGCGCACGCTCTTCGCCGCGTCGGTGACGCGCGTCTTGGTCTGCGTCGTCATCGATGCGACGTCCACGTCCG
>CAIVQM010000340.1 GCA_903908025.1 uncultured bacterium | reverse complement strand
TGTAGCCGCTCGGGCGAGACCAGCAGGAAGTAGGCCTCGGCGTCGGCGGCGCGTTGCAGGATCCCGGTGGGGTCGCCGCTGCCGACCGAGTCGCGTGTCAGCCCGAAGACTCGGTCGATGCCGTGGGCCTTCAACCCTCGTACTTGATCCTCGATCAAGGACACCAATGGGTCGACGACGAGTGTCCTCCCCGGCAGACACAGACCGGCCATCTGGTAGACGAGGCTCTTGCCAGCTCCAGTGGGCAACAGCACCACACAGTCGCGACCTTCGAGCACCTCGATCAGGGCCGTGAGCTGACCTTCCCGGAAGTCGGCCTTGGCGAAGATGGCTCTGAGCAACACCCGCAGCGCGTGCCCGGTCGCCTCACCAGAGGTGCGAACGGTGACCCGGGTCGTGCCGCCGAACGGAGCATCGCTGACCGGAACCGGCAGCTCGCACGACCGAACGACCACCGTGGGGATCGCACCGCTGGACGGGAGAGCGTGCATCGGCGTCCGTCGGCAGTCGAGATGGATCTGCACGTCGGCGGGTGGGCTCACGTCGGGGGTGCAACGCAGGTATCCGTCCGGGGACCGTCGCCACTCGGTCGCCGCAGCACCGGTGCGGATGAGCACTCGCTCGGGTGCAACGCCGTTGTCGCCCCACAGTTGGTCGACGGCGTGCAGCATCTCGAGGTACGGGCCGAGCAGCTCGGCGGCGAGGCCGGTCGGCTCGGTGAGATCCACAACCCAACGGGTGCCGGCGAGGAAACCTGCCTGGACCGCCTCGCAGAGCGCGAGCACGAGCCGATGCAACTGAGCAGGAGCCCACACCAACGGATGCAGGTTCTCGCTCGGCGCCCACGCCGTCGCGTGCGCGCCGATGCGGGCGAGATTAGGGCCATCGCCTGCCGCCATCTCCCTGGTGGGAACCCGGACGGTCGACACCCCGATCGCCGCAAGACTCTGGTCGCGTTCGGTGTCGGTAAGGACCTGGCCGTCATGCTGCGCCCCGTCGATCTCGATCACGATCGGTCGCATCCCCGGGAGGCACAGCAGGAAGTCGCAACGCCTGCACGCGGTGCTCGGTCGATGGTGCGAACTCAAGAGCTTGTCGAACGGCACTTGGGCAGTCAGAAAGGCAGATGCTTGCGGGTGCCGTTCGGAGAACCACGTGGCAAAGTCCGCTTCCGCCGACGACTCGGCTCCCAGGATCTCTAGCCGCTCACGATCCACAGCGGGCCGAAGGTCGACGGACTGGAGCCGAACCGTGTTCCGAAGGCGTGGTGCAATATCACCGACGAGCAGGCTCGGCACCAAGTTGTCGTCGAGATCCAGCAGCTCGAGCAGCCGCCGTTCGCTGTCAGGATGGATCGGTGGCCGACTCCCACGGTGGAGCAGCTTGGCCATCATGCCGAGCACTCGGCGAGTGTCCGGGTCTGCAGGCCGGAAGCTGGGCAGATCCTCCCGAGCAATCCACACGGCTACAGGCGGCGACTCGTCAGACGGATACGGAACGCTTCGTAGCGATGCGCCGATTGCCTCGAAACGGGTTCTCCATCCGGGTCGTCGGAGACTTGCATCGGCCCACGCGACCGGGCGCGGTGGCATGGTCTGGTCCTCCGCACCGTCCGTCTGCGGTCCGAGGAAGGGAACAATGCCCTTGCACTTCGGATAGTTCGAACAACCCCAGAACTGCTGGCCCCGATTTCTCCCTTGCTGCGCCATGCGGAGCTTCATCGACGCGCTGCATTCAGGACATGTAGGGATCGAATCCTCGGCCGCGGCAGTCACCAATCAGCAACATAGTTCCGATCGCCCGTGCCGCTCTACCGGAGGCCTTCAGAG
>CAIVQM010000339.1 GCA_903908025.1 uncultured bacterium | reverse complement strand
TCCTCGTCGTCAAGGGCGCCGTAACCCTGAAGGGCTGAGCCCCGGCCACCGCCAGCCGATTCCCCTCTGACCACCCGTCGCAAGGAGCCATCCGCATGAACAACTCACCGGCCCCAAACAGACGACTCGTCAGAGGATCGATGCGAGGGCTGGCCATCATCGCCATGGCGACGATGATGGCCGGCCTCGCCGCCGGCACCGTCCAAGCCCACGCGCAACTCACCTCCACCACCCCGGCCGACGGCGCCACCCTCGCCGCGCCACCGGCGGCCGTCACCTTCACCTTCGACGCCGACCTTCTCCCGGGCACGAACACCATCTCCATCAACGACGACCACGGCAACGTCGTCGCCAGCCAGCAGGTGCAGCCCGACGGCCCGTCGGTCTCCGTCGACTGGCCGGCCGCACTCGCGCACGGCACGTATCAGGTCGCCTATCGGGTGGTCTCCGCCGACGGGCACCCCGTCACCGGCGCCATCACCTTCACCATCGCCGGAACGGGCAGCCCGTCGCCTGGCCCCACCTCATCGACCGCCGAGCCCTCCACCGCCAGCGCGGCCGTCTCCACGGCGGTGGCGCCTGCAGGTGAGCCGTCATCCTCGGACTCACCCGCAGTGGTCCTCCTCGCCCTCGCGGTGGCCGCCGTGATGGGGGTCCTCGTGGCTGCCTGGGCTGTGCGGCGCAGGCGGCCATGACCTGAGCCGGAAGCGCCTCGCTCGACGAGAGGTATTGCAGATCTTTTGCAGGTGCGAAATGATGGCGATCTCGTCACCCCCCTGAGGAGCCCGCCATGCATATCCCCGACGGCTACCTGAGCCCCGCCACCTGCATCGCAGGCTACGCCGTCGCGGTGCCGATGATCATCATCGCGTCGAAGAAGGTCCAGGAGACCGTCAAGGTGCGCAACGTACCTACCCTGGCGGTCCTCGCGGCAGTGGCGTTCCTCATCATGATGTTCAACGTCCCGATCCCGGACGGCACGACCGCGCACGCCGTAGGGGCGGTGCTGATAGCGATCCTCTTAGGACCCTGGGCGGCGGTGATAGCCGTCAGCGTCGCCCTGCTGTTCCAGGCCCTGCTCTTCGGCGACGGCGGTGTGCTCGTCTACGGGGTGAACGTGACGAACATGGCAATCATCATGCCGTTCGTCGGGTACGCCATCTACAAACTGATCGCCGGTGACTCCCACCTGACGTCGCCGCGTCGTGTCGTTGCCGCAGGTGTCGCCGGCTATGTCGGCCTCAACGTCGCGGCCCTGGCGACGGCGATCGAGCTGGGCATCCAGCCGGACCTCTTCCACACCGCCGATGGCACTCCCCTGTATGCCCCGTACCACCTCGCGCAGACCATCCCGGCGATGATGCTGGCGCACCTGGTGGTGGCCGGCTTCGTCGAAGGCATCATCTGCGCCGGCACCGTGGCATACCTGCAGCGCGCCAACCTTCCGCTGCTGCAGGTCAACCACAAGGACGTCCCCCTGACCGAGGCCGAGGCGGCCCTACGCGTGAAGAAGCGGATCAGCCCGTGGCTGGTCGGCGGCATCGCCGTCGGGATCATGGTGCTGCTCACACCCCTGGGACTGCTCGCTCCCGGCGGCGCGTTCGGTGAGGACGCGCCGGACGAATTGCCACTGGGCGATCTCGGGCTCAACGCCGTTCCTGAGGGCATGGCTCGGTTGAACGGCTTCTGGAACTCGGCCGTTCTCAACGGCTACGACTTCGGCGGCGACGCGCCGGTCCTGGGATACCTCATCTCCGCGGTCGTGGGCATCCTCATCGTGGGGGGCTTCGTCGTGGTGCTCGTGTGGGGGATCAACAAGGTCGCCCGCAAGCCAGCCGCCACCGATCCCTCCAACACCGATGACGCGGCGCACGCGGATGACGCCGGGTCCCGGACGGGCTGATGACGACACTCGACACTCCGCGCCCACCTGCGGATGAGGCGCCCGCACCCATCGCGGGCAAGACGCCCGCGTGGCTGCTCCAAGGCGAGATGGCGATGTGCCCGTGCGGGTGCATCGGCAAGCGCAAGAAGGGCAGTTTCGTCGAGAAGACCCTCGACGGCAGCGCCGGGCTGCTGCGCCAGGTGATGTTCGGCGAGGACATCGCCGAGCGACCGGGCCTGCTGCAGCGCATCGACCCCCGCGCGAAGCTGCTCAGCCTCATCATCCTGCTCATCGCCGCAGCGGTGGTGCGCAACATCGTCGTCCTACTCGTTGCGTACGCCTTCACCCTGGTCGTCGCCTACTTCTCGGCCGTGCCGGTCGGGTTCTTCATCAAGCGGGTGTGGCTGTTCGTTCCGATCTTCACCGGCATCGTCGTCCTGCCCGCCACCTTGTCCTTCATCACCCCCGGCGAGATCGTCATCCCGCTGTGGACCTGGCAGGGCCAGCCCGTCGGCATCACCTCCCAGGGACTGACCGCGGCAGGGCTGATCGTCTCCCGCGTCGCGCTGTCGATCTCCCTTGTCGTCCTGCTGACCCTCACGACCCCGTGGGTGGAGCTCCTCGCGGCGCTACGGTCGCTGGGGGTGCCGAAGATGTTCGTCCTCATCGTCGGCATGGCCTACCGCTACATCTTCCTGCTCCTGGGATCGGTCACGGACATGTACGAGTCACGGCGGGCCCGCACCGTCGGCGCGGTCAAGCACGACAAGGCCGCCCGCGAGTTCGTCTCCTCCACCGCCGGTGCACTGCTCGGCAAGTCCCACGCACTGTCCGAGGAGGTCCACCAGGCGATGATCGCCCGCGGCTTCCGCGGCGACGTCAAGGCACTCAAGACATTCGCGTTCACCCGCGCGGACGCCTTCTACATGCTCGTCGTCGTCATCGCCGCCGCCGTCATCGTGCTCGGCGACCAGCAGCTGGGCCGGTGATCTCGTACTCGTGAACGAGCCCATCCTCGAGTGCATTGACGTGTCCTACGCCTACCTCGACAAGTTCCCCGCCCTCGAGCGCGTCAGCATGCAGGTCCACGCCGGCGAGAAGCTCGCCCTCCTCGGAGCCAACGGCTCCGGCAAATCGACGCTCCTGAAGGTCCTCGACGGCCTCGTGTTCCCCCAGTCGGGCTCGTTCACCGCGTTCGGGGAGCCCGTCACCGAGGAGAGCCTCGAGGACGAGCAGATGTCCCAGGGGTTCAGGTCCCGCGTCGGCTTCGTGTTCCAGAACTCCGATGCCCAGGTGTTCTCCCCCAGCGTCCGCGAGGAGATCGCCTTCGGCCCCCTGCAGATGGGCATGGGCCGCGACGAGACGCTCACACGCATCGACGAGGTCCTGGCGATGCTCGACATCGCCGAGCTCGCCGACCGCGCCCCCTTCCAGCTGTCCGGCGGCCAGAAGAAGCGCGTCGCCATCGCCAGCGTCCTGGTGATGAACCCCGAGGTCCTGCTCTTCGACGAGCCCACCGCCGCCCTGGACCCCCGCACCCAGGAATGGCTCACCGGCCTGATCGAGGACCTCAGCGCCGCCGGGAAGACCATCGTCCACGCGACCCACGATCTCGATGTCCTGGACCGGATCGCTGACCGATGCCTGGTCTTCTCCGAGGACCACCGCATCGTCGCCGAGGGGACCCCGGCCGACATCATGGGGCAGCGCGACCTGCTCCTCGACGTCAACCTGATCCACCACCACAGCCGACCCTTCGGCACGGCCACGACCGACCCGGTTACGACCGCCTGACCCCGCCATGGGCCGACACCCCCACGCCGTGACCGACGCCGCCCAGCCGCGCGCGGACCAGCACCTCATCGACCTGCTGCGCCTGGGTGGCCGTGCCACCTCCCAGCGACTGGCCGTCCTCGCACGCTTGGCCCAGGCGCCCCGTCATCTGACCGCCATCGAGCTGCATCGCGACGCGATCGCCGACGGCGAGCTGATCGAGCTCAGCACCGTGCACCGCACCCTGACCGCACTCGCGGACAGTCACGTCGTGCACTGCGTCTACACCCCCAGCGGCGCCGCCTTCGGATTCAACGAGCGCGCCCACGCCCATGCCACGTGCCATGCCTGCGGCACCACCGTCGACCTCGACTGCGCCGCGGTCCCCGACCTCACCGACGCCCTCACCAGGACCGGCTACACCGGCACCGACATGACGGTGACCGTCATCTCCACCTGCCCCGCCTGCGCCTGACCACAATGAACACCTCGAAGCCGACGTCAGCGACGTCAGGTCGCCCTGCCAGCGGACATCCAGTCGTCGTCGAACTGGTCACCCTCGCCCACGTGCGCGACACCGACCATGTCGGATGGAGCGTGACCGATGCCGTCCTACCAGCCGGCTCCGACCCTGACGACCTAGCCTGGATCCTGGCACGCGAGCAGGACGCAGACGCGAGCGTGTGCCACTCCACGTCATGGCGGTGGGATGCCGGGCAGCGCATCGTCCTGACCTATGCGACCTTGCTCCCCCGCGACGATCTGCACGACTGCATCCTGCTCGACCAGCCCGCGATCGTCACCTCCGACGACGCCACCCACCCACGCCCCCCGGTCCTGCACGCGCACCACATTGCCGCCCACGCGGTCACCCACCTTGCCGACCTGGCCCGTCGCGACCCGACCGTGCGAGCACTGGCGCATACCCCCGACCACGAACAGGCGTAGGCGGCCATCGAGGCACTCGCTCGACGGACCCCCACGGCGACACACACGCTGGCTCATCAACTCGCGGCCACTCCCGGCTCTCGAGCAGAGTGAACCCTTCCCAACGTTCGTGCACGATCCACGCGACAACGGCCGCGCGCTATTGCTGGCCGCCGAAGGCCGGAGCCCACGGCCCCACACTGCAGCCCAGTGCTTGTGTCACAGCAACCCACCCAAGAGCGTTAACCAGGTAGGAGAACTGAACCGCCCCACCCACGCCACGCGAAAGGGCGAGGAAAGGGCGTGTACCCCACCAAGGAGACTAATCGGACGCACCAAAGAGACGTCAGAATTCATCAACTACGTTGCAGCGCAATGACTTTCACGTGGGGCCGCCTCGGGGATTTGAACCCCGGACCTACGCATTACGAGACTGCACCCACGCATGGACCCGCCCCTACGACTTGTTGCCTGTCAACGACTTTCGTGACGTCGAGAGACACCCAGACACACCCAGAGACACAGGGAAAGGGCGACGGAAAGGGCGAGAATCTATGCGTAGATCCGGCCCGGCTCCGACATGGACCTAAGCACCCGCGATGCGTCAGCCCCCTTCAGACGCCCGGCATAGACAGCATCTGCAGGATATCGATGGTGCCCAACTGGTTGTGCGGATGACTTGCAAGGACCGCCTCAACGGACGTCAGATCCTCACCCTGCACGATTGAGTATCCGCCGATCCATCCGGCCGGTCCCTGGTCGTCCTGGGATGTGGGCATGGTGGGCCCCCAGTCGACGAGGGCGTCGCCCGCAGCCGCACGCCACGCCACGCCACGCTTCCATGCCGGCCTTCATCTCCTCGGGAGTGGAGCGGGCCATCTGCTCCCCCATGGTCATCTTCGCGCGGTACAGGATGAGGTGCTTCTCCATGGCGCAGTCCTCTCGACGCACACCGGCGGGCCGAGGGAAGCCACCAGCATCCACCGCACCGATGGCCACGGCAAGGCCCAGTCGCACTGGACTCTGTCGCGGGCGGCCCGAGCGAGGGTGCCTAAACGATGGCCTTCTTCTTCGCGGCTTGGGCTTCCTCTTGGGGGAGTGCCGCGACCTTTCGTCGACCTGTAGCCTGCGCGAATGACGCAGCGGGGCATTCGCTTCTCGGGGATGACCCGAGGCGTACGCGCGACGCTCATCGGTGGTGGAGCGGTGTTCGTCACCGTCGTCGCGCACTCCGCCGCAGGCGGGTGGGACGCTCCCACGGCCCCCCTGCTCCTGTCTCTTCTCGTGTGCGTGGCCCTGAGCTCCACCGTCGCAGACAGGCGCCTGCGGATTTCACGGCTGTTGATGTTCGTTGCGGCGCTCCAAGTCCTGATTCATGTGAGCCTGGTCGTGGGATCGGTCCACGCCGGGTCCGAGCACGGCCATGGGAACGTGCTCCCAGACGGTCGGATGCTGACGGCCCATATCGTCGCCTCGCTCGTGGTTGTCGCCGCCCTGGCGTATGGGGACGAGATCGCGCACAGGTGGATTCGGTTCCTGCGTCAGCTGACACGTGTGTTCGCCTGCGCAGTCCAGCCACCTCCGTGCAATGGATGCCCGGCCGGCACCCGCAAGAGTGCGATGGCCCACACACTGCGTCTTGAGCATGTGGTCGCCCGTCGTGGGCCGCCGGTCGTCGCTGTCCATCACTGACTTCTGCGCTGCCGTGCAGCGCTTTCCGAGCGGGCGGATCCCGCACCAACTCATACGTGAAAGGTCTATTCATGCATTCATCAGTTGTACGCAGGGCGCGTGTCGGCGCCGCAGTCGTCGGCGCCAGCGCGGTCGCGCTGATCGCCTCAGCCCTCCCCGCGAGCGCTCACATGGGCGTCGACCTCGGGGGCGGAACTCCCACGGCAGGCAGCAGCAGCGCGTTCTGGTTCCGCCCGGGCCACGGGTGCGACGGTGACGCCACCAACACGCTCGCCATCACCGTCCCCGACGGTGTGTCCAGCGTGAAGGCTCAGCCCAAGGCCGGCTGGAAGCTGACGGCCGACGGCAAGACGATCATCTGGTCGCGCGGTGCGCTGCCCGACGATCAGTTCGATGACTTCGGCGTCCGCCTGGCCTGGCCCAAGCTCCCTGCGGGCGTGGCCTCCCAGAAGTTCTACTTCCAGGCGGTCCAGGTCTGCAACGCGGAGATCAAGGTGACCCGCGACGGTGACATGGCCATGATCATGGGGCACCTGCCCGCCCAGGCCGGCGAAACCGTGGAGCTGTTCGTGGACGGCGTGCCGCTGACCCGCCACCCGGTCGTTGTCGACGAAGGCGGGCACTTCATGGTGCACACGTCGTCGGCCAAGGTCCCTGAGGGCAGCGACGTGACCGCTGAGCATGCGGGCAAGATGGTCGGCAACTCGATCGCCGCCAGCGAGCGGTGGGTCGAGATCCCCGCGCCGGGCTCAACCGCCTCCCTGGCGGCGCCGGCTCCGTCGGTCACGGTCGTGGCTCCGGTCGCGAAGTAGTCGATGCGCCGCGCCCTCGTGGCAGCGCTGCTGGGCTCACTCATCCTCGTGGTGAGCCCAGCAGTCGCATCAGCCCACGCCGAACTGGAATCGAGCACGCCCCGCAACGGCGCCCAGCTGACGAAGGCGCCCTCCTCCGTCGAGGTCACCTTCGGTGAACCTGTGACCCTGGACGTGCCGGCGCCCGGCATCGTCTCGAGCGCGGGCACCGGTGTCGCGGCGACGGCGCAGCTCAGCGGGACCACCATCACCCTGCGGCCGGCCGCCCGCCTGCCGCGAGGGGACTACGCCGTGACCTGGCACGTCATCTCCACGGATGGACACCCAGTGTCGGGGGCCATCTCCTTCTCCGTCGGAGCTCCGGGACCGAAGGGCACGCCCACGGCGGTCACCACTACTCCCGGCATCGCCACCACCCTCGACGGACGTCGCAGCGGGCCTCTGACCGCCACCTTCGCCCGTGGTGCGAGTTCGGGCGAGGTCGTGTGGAGCCATCCGGGTCTGTCGGCACCGATCACCTGGCGCGTGACCGGCGGCGCTACCCGAGCTACCGCCACGGGCGTGCTGCCACTCCCGGGTCCATGGACCATGAGCGCGACGCTGGTGGGCCGCGACATGTCCGTCATCGTCATCCGCGGGACCGTCAGGATCACCAGATGACACATGCAGCCCGATTCCTGACCCTCACCCTGGCCACCCTTGTCCTGCTGTTCGGGGTCGCTCCGGGAACTGCCCACGCCCACTCCAAACTCGTCTCAACGTCACCGTCGGACGGCGCGGTTCTCACCGTTGCCCCGGACGAGGTCGTCCTCACCTTCGACGAGAACCTTCTCCAGGGCACCAACACCATCTCGATCAATGACGACCTCGGCAACGTCATCATCACCACACCGGCCGAACCCCAAGGATCAACCATTCGAGCACCTTGGCCCGCCGACCTGCCACCAGGCACCTACCAGGTCGCCTACCGCATCGTGTCCGCAGACGGACACCCCGTGACCGGAGCCTTCGCATTCGAGCTGGCCGAAGGCACCGCGTCGGCGGCGACCGTTGGCCCCGAGAACACCCCATCAGCGACGGCAGCGGCCCGAGCCGCCTCGACGGCAGCCGTGGATACCTCACCGGAAC